>NZ_JCBDGX010000129.1:0-1380 GCF_059834345.1 Vibrio sp. R11-SG3-ISO3-SZ | reverse complement strand
CTCTGTATCACCGACGTTTAATTCGTTAAACGCGCTGTTGGCGGTAAAGCTCCAGTTGCCGTCTTCATCAATGCTGAACGTGCCTTTGCTACCTTCAATGGTGTTTGGCGTGAACTTGTTGTCCGGGTTATCGATGTCTTGTGACGTCAGTTTGCCGCCCGTGGTCAACGGCGCATCGGTCTCTTGAAGCGTCACGCTCGCGCTGCTCACTGTAGCTGCGTCGTTAGTCCCCTCGATCGTTACCGTGACGGTGCTTGGCGTTCCATCGACGGAAGTGACCGTGAAGCTTGCTTGCTCTGTATCACCGACGTTTAATTCGTTAAACGCGCTGTTGGCGGTAAAGCTCCAGTTGCCGTCTTCATCAATGCTGAACGTGCCTTTGCTACCTTCAATGGTGTTTGGCGTGAACTTGTTGTCCGGGTTATCGATGTCTTGTGACGTCAGTTTGCCGCCCGTGGTCAACGGCGCATCGGTCTCTTGAAGCGTCACGCTCGCGCTGCTCACTGTAGCTGCGTCGTTGGTCCCCTCGATCGTTACCGTGACGGTGCTTGGCGTTCCATCGACGGAAGTGACCGTGAAGCTTGCTTGCTCTGTATCACCGACGTTTAATTCGTTAAACGCGCTGTTGGCGGTAAAGCTCCAGTTGCCGTCTTCATCAATGCTGAACGTGCCTTTGCTACCTTCAATGGTGTTTGGCGTGAACTTGTTGTCCGGGTTATCGATGTCTTGTGACGTCAGTTTGCCGCCCGTGGTCAACGGCGCATCGGTCTCTTGAAGCGTCACGCTCGCGCTGCTCACTGTAGCTGCGTCGTTAGTCCCCTCGATCGTTACCGTGACGGTGCTTGGCGTTCCATCGACGGAAGTGACCGTGAAGCTTGCTTGCTCTGTATCACCGACGTTTAATTCGTTAAACGCGCTGTTGGCGGTAAAGCTCCAGTTGCCGTCTTCATCAATGCTGAACGTGCCTTTGCTACCTTCAATGGTGTTTGGCGTGAACTTGTTGTCCGGGTTATCGATGTCTTGTGACGTCAGTTTGCCGCCCGTGGTCAACGGCGCATCGGTCTCTTGAAGCGTCACGCTCGCGCTGCTCACTGTAGCTGCGTCGTTAGTCCCCTCGATCGTTACCGTGACGGTGCTTGGCGTTCCATCGACGGAAGTGACCGTGAAGCTTGCTTGCTCTGTATCACCGACGTTTAATTCGTTAAACGCGCTGTTGGCGGTAAAGCTCCAGTTGCCGTCTTCATCAATGCTGAACGTGCCTTTGCTACCTTCAATGGTGTTTGGCGTGAACTTGTTGTCCGGGTTATCGATGTCTTGTGACGTCAGTTTGCCGCCCGTGGTCAACGGCGCATCGGTCTCTTGAAGCGTCACGCTCGCGCT
>NZ_JCBDGX010000128.1:0-8113 GCF_059834345.1 Vibrio sp. R11-SG3-ISO3-SZ | reverse complement strand
GAGCAAGACGCGTTAGCGCACCGTTCGCATACGCTAGCGGCAAAAGCGTGGGAAGAAGGGAAAATTCGCGACGAAGTGATGACCGCTTTCCCAGAGCCCTACAAAAAATGGATCGCCGAAGACAACAATATTCGCCGCGATTCGACCTTAGAAGGCTACGCCAAGCTTCGTCCTGCATTCGATCGTAAGTTTGGTAGCGTGACAGCGGCAAACAGTACGCCACTGACGGACGGCGCCGCCGCCATTATGTTGATGCGAGAAGGGCGCGCTAAGGAGCTTGGGCTTGAGATCATGGGTTACATCCGTTCTTACGCCTTCTCGGCGATTGGCGTTGAAACCGACATGTTGATGGGGCCATCGTACGCCACACCGGTTGCACTCGACCGAGCGGGTATTACGCTGTCTGATTTGACCTTGATCGATATGCACGAAGCGTTCGCCGCTCAGGCGCTATCGAACGTGAAGATGTTTGCGAGCGATAAGTTTGCCCAAGAGAAATTGGGTCGCTCAAAAGCCATCGGTGAGATTGATATGGATAAGTTTAACGTTCTAGGTGGTTCGATTGCCTACGGACACCCATTCGCGGCGACGGGCGCTCGCATGATTACGCAAACGCTGCGTGAGTTGCAACGCCGTGGCGGTGGATTGGCATTGAATACCGCCTGTGCAGCAGGTGGATTGGGCGCAGCAATGGTTCTGGAGGTCGAATAATGAGTGAGCAAAAAGCATTTAACTTAACCATTGATGAGCAAAACATCGCTTGGCTGGCGATTGATGTGCCCGGCGAGAAAATGAACACGCTGCAAGCGGCGTTTGCCGATGAAATGGCCGCTATCTTTGATGAGCTCGGTGACAAGCAGTCTACCCTCAAAGGCATGGTGGTCCACTCACTCAAGCCGGACAACTTTATTGCTGGCGCCGATGTACGTATGTTAGACGCCTGTCAAAGTGCTGCAGAAGCACAAGCGTTAGCGCAACAAGGTCAGAAGATGTTCGCGACATTATCGGATCAGCCTTTTCCTGTTGTCGCGGCGATTCATGGTCCGTGTTTGGGCGGCGGCTTAGAGCTTGCTTTGGCGTGTGATTATCGTGTTTGTAGTGATGATGATGCGACGAGACTGGGTCTACCTGAAGTTCAACTTGGACTTTTGCCAGGCTCGGGCGGCACGCAAAGACTGCCTCGTTTGATTGGTTTGCTGCCATCACTGGATTTGATTTTGACCGGTAAACAGTTGCGAGCGAAAAAAGCGGGCAAATTGGGCGTGGTGGATGCGGTGGTGCCGCAGACTATCTTGCTCGATGTGGCGAAAGGCTTGATTGAAAAATCATCGCCGAAGCGAAAAAGTGGCAAAAAAGCATCGACTAAAGAAAAGCTGATGGCGCACACCGGGTTGGGCCGCAAGGTGATCTTTGAACAAGCTGCCAAGAAAACCCACGCCAAAACGCGCGGCAATTATCCAGCGGCAGAGGCGATTTTAGACGTCATTCGCTACGGACTTGAGCACGGTTTCGATAAAGGGTTACAGAAAGAAGCACAGCGCTTTGGCGAGTTGGTGATGACCTCAGAATCGAAGGCACTGCGCTCGATTTTCTTTGCGACCACTGAAATGAAAAAAGACAACGGCAGTGATGCTACGCCGCGAAAGATTCAGCGCGCCGCCGTGCTAGGTGGTGGCTTGATGGGGGCGGGCATTAGTCACGTTAGTGTGGCGAAAGCGAAAGTTCCTGTCCGGATAAAAGATGTGTCAAACGATGGCGTTCTTAACGCTTTGCAATACAACTACAAGTTGTTCGACAAGCAGCGTCAACGTCGCATTCTTTCCAAAGCGCAACTGCAATCGAAAATGGTGCAGCTGTCGGGTGGCACCGATTTTACCGGCTTTAAAAACACAGACATCGTGATTGAAGCGGTATTTGAAGATTTGACGCTCAAGCAGCAAATGGTGGCGGATGTGGAAGCCAATGGCCATGCAGAAACTATTTTTGCGACCAATACGTCATCATTGCCGATCCACCAAATTGCCGCCGAGGCTAAGTACCCTGAGAAAGTCGTCGGGTTGCACTACTTCAGCCCGGTGGAAAAAATGCCGCTGGTTGAGGTGATCCCACACGAAGGCACGTCGGATGAAACGGTTGCCACCGCGGTCGCTTTTGCTCGCAAACAAGGCAAAACGCCGATTGTGGTCAAAGATTGTGCAGGCTTTTACGTTAACCGTATTTTGGCGCCTTACATGAATGAAGCGGCGCAAGTACTGATGGCGGGAGAACCGATTGAACAGTTAGATAAAGCGCTGCTTAACTTCGGCTTCCCAGTCGGCCCTATTACGTTGTTGGATGAAGTTGGCGTCGATATCGGCGCGAAAATTATGCCTATCTTGGTCAAAGAACTCGGCGCGCGTTTTCAAGGCCCAGATGTGTTTGACATCTTACTCAATGATGGCCGTAAAGGGCGCAAGAGTGGCAAAGGCTTCTACACCTACAAAGGGAAGAAGAAAGAGGTCGATAAGTCCGTGTACAAACTGCTGAAATTGACCCCGGAATCTAACCTTGCTGAGAAAGACATCGCCATGCGTTGTGTACTGCCGATGCTCAACGAAGCGGTCCGCTGTCTGGACGAGGGCATTATTCGCAGTCCTAGAGATGGTGACATCGGGGCGATTTTTGGTATTGGTTTCCCTCCATTCTTAGGTGGCCCTTTCCGCTACATGGACCAAATTGGCGTGAAGAAGCTGGTGGATATCATGAACGACCACGCACAAAAATACGGGGATCGATTCGCGCCATGCGATGGGCTGTTAACACGTGCGGGGTTAGATAAGCCCTTCTACAGCAACTAGTTTTTTCTCAAAATAAAAAGCGAGCCTCGGTAATAGGCTCGCTTTTTTTGTTTGACGCGTTACTATTTATATCGATAAGCAGCCAACCATAGGCTGGCGAGTGTCTCGAATATAATCATTAAGGATATCAAATGGATGCGCTTGATTTACTGCTCAACCGTCGCTCAGTCGGCAAACTGTCTGCCCCGGCTCCTGAGGGAGTCGCATTAGAAAACATCATTCGCGCTGGCCTGCGTGCGCCGGATCATGCGGGGTTGACGCCGTGGCGTTTCGTGATTGCTCAAGGGGAAGGGCTCAATAAGCTGTCTGCGATTTTGCACCGTGCTGCGGTGGCAGACAATAGTGATGACGCTGTGCTTGAAAAAGTGAAAAATGCGCCTTTTCGCGCGCCTATGGTGATCACGGTGATCGCCAAAGTGACGGAGCACGACAAAGTGCCAGCACTTGAGCAGCACCTATCTGCAGGTTGTGCCGTGCAAGCGATGCAGATGGCGGCGGTTGCACAGGGCTTCCAAGGGTTCTGGCGCTCTGGCCCTTGGATGTTCCACCCGAATGTGCATCAAGCTTTTGGCTTGCAGGGAGAAGATCAAATCGTCGGATTCCTCTATCTTGGTACGCCCGATAGTGAGCCAATGAAAGTGCCCCATCGCGAGTTGAGTAAATTCGTCGAGTATTTGTAATCCTTGACGGACAAAGAAAGAAAAGCGCCTGATTGAAAACAATCAGGCGCTTTTTTAATGCAGGTTGAACGCGATCACAAAGTCGATGAATAAACGGACTTTCTCGGGTAAGTGGTCTTTGTGGTTATACAGCATATAAATATCACGAGGGTTAGCGATCCAGTCATCGAGCACTTGGACAAGGCTGCCATCCTCAATGTACTCGCGAATCATCACATCCGGCATGAGCGTAATGCCAAGCCCTTCAGAACACGCGCTGCGAACGACATTGAGCGTATTGGCTTGGAAGCGGCCTTTATCATTATTGACCACCACTTCGCCATTGTGATTTTTGAGTTGCCATTTGAGCAGCGGCGAACCTTTGAGCAGTGCATGCTGGCTCAACTCTTCGGCGTGTTTCGGTGCAGGATGTAGGCGCAAATAAGTTGGGCTGGCAACCAAAATGTCTTTGACCGAGCTAATTTTACGTGCAATCAGGCTTGAATCTCTCTGCGGCCCCACTCGGAAAATGACATCCCACTCGGTGGGGTCAAGGTGGTCGGATTGCGTGCTGGTATCAAGCTCAATATGGATATCAGGGTATTGAAGCATAAACGCATTGAACATCGGCATCATCATGCGTTTGGTTAGATTGGAAGGAGAGGTAATACGAATTTTACCCGCAGCGCCACGACATTCATCAGAGATCTCCTCTGCTGTCATCGTCAGACGGTTGAGCAGGGGAGAGCACTCATTGAAAAAGCGCTCACCCGCCTCAGTCAGTGACAGCTTTCTTGCATGTCGATTGAGCAAGCGAAGGTTAAGTGAGTCTTCCAGCGCTTGAATTCGTCGAGTGATCGTGGCGACCGGAATCATGGTTTTACGGGAAGTTGCGGTATAGCTTCCATTTTCTACCACCAGTCTAAATAGGTTGAGATCATCTAATTTCATTCTGTCGAACACACTTTGGTTACGAATTTAGGTAATTTATCTTTATATATCATGTCAAAGCTTGAGGCACATCAACAACTTCACCGATCTTACCGGATTCATACATATAGTAGCTATCCCTCATTTACGGTGGAATATTTGTATAAATGGGCCGTGGCGACTACTTTTTAAGAAGTGTTTCAAACACGCAGTTAATAATAACAATAATGTTGATAATCCAAATTTGGGTGAGGCAAGGTTTATGCACAAATCAGTTCAGGTGGCCTCGGTGGTGAATCCGCGACTGGCTGCAAGTCAAAAGCTCATTATGGTCGTTGATGACGATCCTATCTTTCGTCGCATTACGACGGGATTTCTAACCGCACAAGGTTATGAAGTCATCGAGGCTTCAGATGGCTTAGAAGGTTTAAAACAGTTGAGGGAACATTCCCCCGACCTCATTTTATGTGATCTGTCGATGCCGGTGCTTGATGGTATCGAGTTTGTCGAGGAGGTGAGCTTAGAGTACCCGTCTATGCCGCTTATTGTTGTATCGGCGACCGATGAGATGTCTGATGTGGCGAAGGCGCTGCGTTACGGCATCAAAGATTTCCTTCCTAAACCGATTTCCAATTATGAACACCTCGCCAACGCCATTGAAGTGACGTTGGAGGATTCTGACAACCACCTCAGTGATCTCAGGGATTTTTCCAGTCAGTGGTTTCGTGTCGATAGTGGGGATATGCCTGAGGAGCAAGAGCTTCATTGGCACTTGGAGTTTCTAGAGGATAACCCAAGTGCGGCCAAAGATTTACTCCATGCGCTGCTGCCAGACAAAGACACCGCACAAGGGGATTGGAAGTGCAGTTACCGCTTACTGCAATCGACGGATGTGATGCCTTTGGTGTTTGATTATGCCTGGCTTATGAACGGTCAATTTGCTTTCTATTTGGTGGATTCGGCCAGTAGCCATCATCATGGCCCAGCGGCGACGCTGCTGGTTCGCGCTTTGTTCCATGATTATCTGCGTAACCTCAAATCCTTCAATGCGGATTTGAAAGATCTGGCGGATATTCTAGAGAAAGGCATGCAGTGCTCCGACTGCGGCGTACCGGTGAAAGCCTTGTTTGGGGTGGCAGATCTTTGCTCAGGAAAGCTGTCTCTGCTGCCTGCCGGGCTGGATGCACAGTGGTCGAATGGGTACCAATCTCAACATATCCCTTCTGGCGTCAAGTTGGGAGAAAACTGCGCCAAAAACTTCATCACCACCGATCTCTTGATACAGTCGGCGTGTCAGATATCCCTAAGCCGCCTAGGTTCTAGCAGCTTTACTTTAGACATCTTCCGTGGTGGCAGCGCTTAAACGCATCCATGTATTCCCCAAATAGTGATCAACCCCAAAGGCCTTATTCGCCTTTGGGGTTGATGGGTTATCCCCTCTCATTTTATCAATAACCTTACACCTGTTCGGTGTTTATGCTTTAACCATTAAGGTATAGTCTCGCCAAACAAAAATAACCCTAAAACGCAGGGCAGCACTTGCGTTAATGGGACTTTCATTATTGAAAGAAACGTATCGCCACCTACCAAAAGAGAAGCAGCCCATGGCAGACAAAGATTTTAAAGAACCGTATAATATTTTTTACTTTTTAGGCTTTATTGCAGCCCTGTTGATCCCAACGCTTCCCGCGACCTTGACTTGGATTCGCGTGTTCAACGGATACGCAGGCTTCTAACGCAGTTCTGGAGCATACCATTCCTCTACGCAGATTCTTTTTCTATGTTGTTGGTGTGCTCAGTTTATGCCTAGGCATACTGGGCATCTTCCTTCCCGTTCTCCCTACCACACCGTTTATTTTGCTCTCCAGCGCTTGTTTCATGCGCAGCAGTCCACGTTTTCACCGCTGGCTTCATCAACACCCGACGTTCGGGCCTATCATTATCAATTGGCATCAGAACCGGGCGGTAACGCGCGGCGTAAAACAGCGCGGCGCTCTCGCGATGGTACTCAGTTTTAGCTTCTCAATTTGGGTCGTCCCTCACCTATGGCTGAAAGTGATGTTGGTGGTGATGCTGGTGATTTTACTCAGTTGGTTCTTGCGTCTTCCTGTGATGGAGCTGCTTGCCGATAGAGAAGAAAATCACTAAGATTACCCAGAAGTGTGCCCACTCTATTGGTGGGCGTTTGTTTTTTATACGAACCGTATTTTAGTCAGTGATTTGGTCAGATACCGGATCCGAGTGGCACAAAACCCATTATTAAGTGGCCGATGATAACAATGATAGGCGCCCACTTAGCCAAAGTAAGTAATGAACTATGACAACTGAAACGATCGCATTCATCAAATCTAGCATCAAAAGCATTCCAGACTATCCAAAGCCAGGCATTCTATTCCGTGATGTCACGAGCTTGATGGAGAACGCCAAAGCCTACCAAGCCACGATCCAACTTTTAGTGGATAAATATAAAGATCAAGGCTTTACCAAAGTCGTTGGTACAGAAGCACGTGGCTTCTTGTTTGGTGCACCGTTGGCGTTGGAGCTTGGTGTGGGTTTTGTCCCTGTGCGTAAACCGGGCAAACTACCACGTAACACCATCGCTCAATCTTATGAGTTGGAGTATGGCGTTGATACGCTAGAGATTCATACCGATGCCATCTCAGAAGGTGACAAGGTGCTGGTGGTGGACGATTTGCTCGCAACCGGCGGTACCATCGAAGCGACCACCAAACTGATCAGACAGTTAGGTGGCGTGGTCGAACATGCGGCGTTTGTTATCAATCTACCTGAAATCGGTGGTGATAAACGTCTGCAAGGTCTCGGCCTTACGGTTTACAGCATCTGTGAATTTGACGGTCATTAATCGGAATTATTCATGAGTTATCTTGCTTTAGCGCGAAAGTGGCGTCCAACCAAATTCAGTGAAGTGGTGGGTCAAGCGCACGTTTTGACGGCGCTTGAAAATGCACTCGCTCAAAATCGTCTCCACCATGCGTACTTGTTCAGTGGTACGCGAGGTGTCGGTAAAACCTCGATTGGGCGACTGTTTGCCAAAGGTCTAAATTGTGAAACGGGTATTACTGCCAACCCTTGTGGTCAGTGTGATACGTGTCAAGAGATAGACCAAGGGCGCTTTGTGGATCTATTAGAGATCGACGCGGCGTCGCGCACCAAAGTGGAAGATACTCGAGAGTTATTGGACAACGTCCAGTACAAGCCAGCGCGTGGACGCTTTAAAGTGTACCTGATTGACGAGGTGCACATGCTCTCTCGTCATAGCTTTAACGCGCTGCTGAAAACATTGGAAGAGCCGCCAGAGTACGTGAAGTTTATTCTGGCGACCACCGATCCGCAAAAACTGCCTGTGACGATTTTGTCGCGCTGTCTGCAGTTTCATCTTAAGCCGATTACGGTCGATGCCATTCATCAACAGCTGGATCATATCCTTGCACAGGAACAAGTGAGTGCAGAGGCACGCGCATTGGGTATGATTGCCCATGCGGCGGATGGCAGTATGCGTGATGCACTCAGTTTGACTGACCAAGCGATTGCTCTTGGCAATGGCAGTATCAGCCAAGAAAGCGTGGCGCACATGTTGGGTACACTCGACACCGATCAAGCCTTGCATCTGCTGCAAGCGATCAGCTCGAAATCGGTGGATGTGGTGATGTCGAGTGTGGAGCAAAT
>NZ_JCBDGX010000127.1:0-15618 GCF_059834345.1 Vibrio sp. R11-SG3-ISO3-SZ | reverse complement strand
ACTGACTGTAGCTGCGTCATTCGTACCCGTAATCGCAATCGTCAACGTAGTTGTATCCGTTGCACCTTGATCATCAGTTACAGTAATCGGAACTTCGATAGTCTCAACTTCGCCTTCGGCTAAACGGTCATAAGAACTGGTGTCGAAGGTATAACTACCATCAGGATTAAGCGTTAGTCCCGCTACTTCAGAAATGGTTGTGAACACCAAAGATTCACCTTCAGGTAGGTCGACGTCTGTCGCGGTTAGAGTTCCAGTAATTACTTGGTCTTCAAGTAACGAGCGCGTTTCAGGCTCTGCGACTGGCGCGTCATTCACCGGCGTCACATCAATATTTACAACGAGCGTGTCTGTACCGCCATTGCCATCATCAACAATAACAGTGAAGCTATCTGGGCCGTTGTAGTTTTCATTTGGCGTGTATGTCCACGTGCCGTCTGAGTTGACGACAGCATTGCCATTAGTAGGCGCAGTAGATTGAGAATAAGTTAGGGTATCTTGAGTATTCTGATCGGTAGCGGTTAGCGTGCCACTGATCGGTGTATCTTCGTCAGTAACAACCGTCGTACTTTCACCCAACGGGTCGTTGTTGATGTCAACGAAAATAGGAGAGAATTGAGGGTTTAATAAAGCGAGACTCTGAGTAGTCGATAATCCAATTGACTCCAAACCTGATGTATCAAAGTTCGTACTCGCTAAGGCCTCTACCCCATCACGCTCAATCGTACCCGTTGGGGTTAGCGATGAGCCGGAGGTTCCACCGGCGGCGGTGGCGAACTCATCGCCTAATTGAGTTGGGTCTACGCCTTCTTCTAACGCAGCGAAAATGGCATCGATTTCACCGGTGATGTCCGTGAGGTCACCACTGTCTTGAACCAGGTTTACGCTGACTTCTGGATTTTGTGCGGATTCAACGAGGCTGGCATCGCCGGAAATGACGACTTCGCCGGGAAGAAGTTGCTCTCCTTCGTTGACGACTCTTACATTGCCATTTTTATCAATAACAATGATTTGACCACCGGCTAGGTTACCGATCAATGCATGCGTGACAAAACTCATAACGCGCCTCTAATCCTTTCTAATGATCTCTGCTTTGTTGTGATGATGGCAAGCAAAGACTTATTAATCACAGCTATAAATTAACACTACGCGTTAATTCAACAAACCGATTTCTAACCCTGTCACTTTGCAACATTTTAGATACAAGCGGCAGGTCACAACTTTTATAAGTATGAACCAAGATCTCATTTTTATCGTACTTAAACTGAAACGTCGTATCGATAAATTAACAAAATTGACTAGGTCCAGGCTCCGAATTCTGTTGCAACTTTAAAGGTTATATAAATGTTAGCCTACGTTAGTCACAATCACCGTAAAGTGCTAGCTCATTGACACCATAAATGGTTTAATCTCATTTATGAGACGTGGGTGTTCGCTATCATGCCCGCTCGTTGTATCTCATGGAGAATGAAAGTTGAATTGGAACACGTTGAAAGTGGTGGGCTGCTTGGTAGCTCTTAGCTGTCCAGCTCAAAGTCAAACACTCGAACAAGCGGTCGCTTATACCTTAACGACCAATCCTGACATCAAAGCATCGTTTAACGAATTCATGAGCAAAGTCTATGACGCCGAAGCCGCGTCTGGGGCCTATTTGCCGTCAATCGATCTCGATGCAGGTATTGGTTACGAAGCCGTTGATCTCGCAACTGGGGTTGAAAATGACCTCAACCGTAAAGAAGCGACTCTGTCTCTTACCCAGTTATTGTGGGATGGTTCATCAACCCTGAACGATATGGACCGCACGGCGGCAGATGCAGAGTCGGTGCGTTTTCAATTGTTGGCGGAAGCGCAAGACATGGCGCTTGAAGTTGCGGACATCTATTTAGACGCGGTCAAGGCATTCGAAGTTCTGCAACTTTCCGAGAGCAACCTCGCCATTCATAAAGAGATCTACCGTGATATTAAAAGGCGCGTCGAGTCCGGTATCGGTTCTACAGCCGATTTGACCCAAGTTGAAGCTCGTATAGCGAAAGCACACGGAAACTTGCTGGCCGCTCAGAACAATTTGTTCGATACCCATACTCAATTTCAGCGCGTGGTTGGCCAATCACCTCAAGGTTTGATTTTTCCTCGTGCCGATCAGATGGCTATTCCTTATACGTTAGACGAAGCGCTCAACAAAGCATACGAGACTCATCCGGTCATCAAAGTCGCGCAAGCGGATGTCGATTCAGCACGCTTTCAATATGAGCAGACCAAAGGCGTCAACTTCCCTACGCTGTCTATTGAAGCCAATCAGACGTGGCGCGACGACGCTGGCGGCTACGAAGGGTCAGCGGAGGAGTTCTCCGCCATGCTGCGTATGCGCTATAACCTATACAATGGCGGATCGGATGCAGATCGCACTGAAAGCGCAGCGTATCAGCTAAATAAAGCCAAAGATTTCCGTGACCGCACATTCCGCTCAGTTGAGGAGAGTTTACGTCTCTCATGGAGCGCGCTGGACCTTACCTTACAGCAGAAAGAGTTTCTGGCTGATCATGTTGACTCCGCCTCACAGACGGTTATTGCGTACAGCAAACAATACCGACTGGGCAAACGTACGCTCCTCGACTTGCTCAACACGGAGAATGAGCTGTTTGAAGCCCGCAAAGACTATCTCGATGCCAAATACGATGAGCAGTACGCCAAATATCGAGTGATGAACGCCACTGGCAACTTGCTATCTGCCCTTAGAGTCAACACCCCAGAGCCTTGGAACCAAGCTGTAGAATACTAATATGAAAGTCTCAATTTTTGCCCTTATCCTATCGTGCGCCACACTTTCAACGGCGGTATTATCTGACGATGAGTTTGACTATATTCAAACCCCAAAACCCATCCAAATCGCCGACCTCGAAGACGATGACAACGACGGCGTGGTCAATGCGCGCGATCTCTGCCCGGGTACGCCCGAAAGAGCGGACATCGATAATGATGGCTGTGGCACCTTTGTCAAAACCTCGCAGGCGTTAAGTTTGCATATTTTGTTCGATAACAACTCTACTGAAATCGCGACTCCGTTTTACCCGCAAATTGAATCGATGGCGGCGTTTCTTGACCAATACCCTGAAACCTCGATTGAGTTGCAGGGATTTGCCAGTAAAACGGGCAACTCTGAACACAATCTCGCGCTGTCGAAGCAACGTGCAGAAGAGGTACGCCAAGCGCTGGTTGGCTATGGGGTAACACCGAGCCGAATTCGCGTTGTGGGTTATGGTGACAACGTCTCTGACACGGGTGAAGACGAAGTCTCACATGCCATGAACAGAAAAGTCGTTGCTAGTGTGGTTGGGCATAAAGGCCACGTCAAAGAAGAGTGGACTATCTTTACCACGATTCCGAAATAACGCCTTGTGCGTAGGTTTTGCTGCAACTTGATAGCAGAAACCTCGCACAGGAGTTTCGCTTCTTTGTCCAGAGTGCTACCCTACAGCCGAACTACTTTAAGAGAGCTTTACAATGAGCAAATTAACATCAGATATCCAAGCTAACTTGGAACTATTCGTCGCAGAAACGCAACAGAGCAAACTGGTTTGGGGCATGCGTAACGAAGAAGGTTGGCTATCTTGCGACTCTTCAGAATTTGAGAACAGCGAAGTGATGCCGTTTTGGTCCTCAAAAGAGGATGCTCAAGCGCATAACGTTGAAGAGTGGGCAGACTTTGAAGTCCTAGAGATCCCTCTGGATATCTTTGTTGAAGATTGGCTATTGACGCTCGCGGAAGACGGCGTCCTCGTCGGCACCAACTGGAACGCACAATTGGAAGGCAAAGAAGTGGAGCCTTCTGATCTCGCTAAGCTTTACCTCGCGTAAGCGCTTTGCCATCAGGTGATCCTGTAAAAACATTAACGCCCTGCACTTGCAGGGCGTTTTGTATTCCACAAAAATCGGTTAGCGCTGCTTCTCTGCAAGCTCTGCAATAACCACCTCTTTGTTGTCGAGATACGCGTCAAGGCCCGCTCTGCGCAAATCACACGAAGGACAGGCACCGCAACCATCCCCGATGATACCGTTGTAACACGTCAGGGTTTTCTCTTTGATAAGAGAGAGTGCTTGATATTGATCCGCCAGTGCCCACGTTTGCGCTTTATTGAGCCACATCAGTGGTGTCACAATCTCCAGTGGTCGGTCCATCCCTTTCACCAAGGCGCTGTTCATTGCTTTAACAAACTCATCTCGGCAATCTGGATAACCTGAAAAGTCGGTTTCACAGACACCAGTGATGACCGCCTCTGCACCAATCTGATAGGCGTAGATGCCCGCAAGGGTGAGAAACAAGATATTGCGTCCAGGCACAAAGGAGTTCGGCAAACCGTTCTCTTGCAGTTCATGAGAAACAGGAATGTCATCGCGCGTTAGTGAGCTAATCGCCAACTCATTGAGAAGCCCCACATCCAGGACTTTATGCGCTGCGACACCAAGCTCTTTCGCTAGGCTTTGTGCCACCTCAATTTCAAGTTTGTGGCGCTGGCCATAATCAAAGGTTATCGCGTGCACTTCATCGTACTCTTGCAGTGCTTGAACCAAACAGGTAGTGGAGTCTTGTCCACCACTAAATACGACGACCGCTTTCTTCATCTTCAATTCCTTTAAGCAATACTCAAATACTTGTGCGTCTGAATAGATAACCGCCAGTTGCGCGAGATGCAAGTATCAATACAGAGTTGTGTCGCACGCGGCTTTTGACTGATCGGTTGCAATGCAATGGTGGTGCAACTCGGCACCTTCGCACGGCTTAGCAAAGCATCCAGCTGATCGATGTCTTTTTGTGTACCAACCGGATGCTTAATTTCGTTGGCGCGAAGTAGCGCGCTATCCAGCACCGGAAGTTTACCTTTCATGGCGATTTTTGGTGACACTGTCACCCATGTTGATTCTGTCGCAAGCACCTCATAAGTGCCGCTGGTCTCAATTTGGCACTGACAACCGATCGCTTCAAACGCTTGGGTCAAAGGCGTTAAGTCATAAAGACAAGGTTCGCCCCCCGTGATCACGACATGTTTGGCTTGATAACCTTGAGCGACATATTGTTCAACGATGGCACTCGCGTCTGCGCGGCACCAAGTGGGTGAATCACCTTGCTTGACCATGATCTGTTTAAACGAGGTTTCGTCTTGTGGCGTCGCATCCCAGGTCTGTTTGGTGTCACACCACGCGCAGCCGACAGGACACTCTTGCAGGCGCACAAACACCGAAGGAACCCCTGTAAAGACCCCTTCACCCTGGATGGTTTCAAACATTTCATTCACTTTGTACAAAGTTAATCAGCCCAATTTGTCATCTAATCATTTTGCAAGGGCGAGACCTTAAAGGAGCTCGGCGTGTAGGTCAACTAAATCATAAATTGATCATTAAGCGATGAAGGATTATTCTGCGAGACTTTGTTGTTGCAAATTTAAGATGCCCGTTATGTACAAATTGATCGCACTGGATATGGATGGCACCCTGCTCACCAGTGATAAAACTATAAGCCCTCGCACCAAACAAGCCATTGCCAAGGCTCGTGAACAAGGCGTTAAGGTCGTGCTTGCCTCTGGCCGCCCAATTGATGGTATGCGTGGTGCGATTGAAGAACTTGGCCTCTATGCTGACGGCGAGTTTGTTGTCTACTTTAACGGCTCTATGGTGAAAGAGCTCGGCAGTGATACGGTCATTCACCAAGCGATCATTGATGGGGCGAGTGCAAAACGTGTTGCTGCGCTGGCAAAGCAGCTTGACCTATATTGTCACGCATTCAGCAGTGAGCTGGGCCTTATCACGCCAGAGATGAATGAGTTCACTGGTATTGAATCCACCATCAACAAAATTCCCGTCACCTTGATGGATTTTGACGAGTTGAATGACGACCATGAAATCATCAAAGCGATGATCGTGGGTGCGCCAGAGAAGCTCACCCAAGCTATCAGTGATATTCCCGCTGATTTTCACGGCGACTTCACCATAGTGCAAAGTGCCCCCTTCTTCCTGGAGTTTTTGAGCCAGCAGAGTAACAAAGGTGTCGGCGTCGGCGCGATTGCCCAGCACCTCGGTATTGAGGCAGACGCCGTGATCTGTATGGGCGATGCGGAGAATGATCACCACATGCTCGAATACGCTGGGTTAGGCGTAGCGATGGAAAACGCGATGGAAGGCACCAAAGCCATCGCCAATCACATCACCGCTAGTAATAACGACGATGGCGTTGCCTTAGTGATTGAGCAGTTTGTGCTCAACGCCGATAAGTAAGCGGTAAGCGCAATTCAATCAATGAGACCGTGCAACGGCCTCATTGCTTATTGTCATATGGCTACCACTGTTATTTCAGCGTCTTCTTCAACCAATGGATATGAGGCTCAAACCCCAATCTGTCATAGAGAGCTAAGGCGCTTTGGTTGAACTGCCACACTTCAACAAACATCTCTTCGACACCGTATTGCTCAAATCGATGCGCCATCTCATCACACAACTGTTGAGCCACACCTTGTTGGCGATAGGTGGGCAACACGTACAACTCATCTAGTGATCCCATTTGCAGCGGTTGGCTGACAGTAGAAATCAGTTCACAAAAGTGACCAGACACAAAGCCGACAATCTGTTGACTTGACGCATCCAATGCCACCAAAACCAAGCATTCAGGGTTATCGAGATAACGCGCAATACTCTTCTCTTGCTCTATCTCTTCGGCAGGTTTGAAATAGTCCGGCGACTGTTGGTGATGCTCATCATGGAGCTGAAACATCAATTCGTTGAGGGTATCGAGGTCTTGTGCGATGGCGCTGCGAATCTTCATGCTGAGGCGGTTTTACGGTAAAGCGTTAGTTTGGGTCGCAAACTGTGCGATTGCAAGCGTTGCAAAGGATTATTGACGATAACCTGCGCGCCGCCCCAATAACGAGAGAATGGCGCGCAGAATGACGGGTTAAGAGTTCAGCGCTTTCATGATTTCATCTAGGCTGGTTGGATCATCAATGGTCGATGGGACTGTATACTTTTCACCATCGGCGATTTGACGAATGGTGCGGCGCAAGATTTTACCAGAGCGCGTCTTGGGTAGGCGCTCCACGACCAGCGCGTGTTTAAAGCACGCCACCGCGCCAATCTCATCACGCACTTTGCCAATCAGTTCACCTTCGAGCTCTAGTGAATCAATCTTCACGCCATCTTTTAGCACCACAAAACCGAGTGGCAGTTGCCCTTTCAAATCATCATGAATCCCGACCACCGCGCACTCTGCAATCGCAGGATGCGCACCAACAATCTCTTCCATCTCTCCCGTGGAAAGGCGATGACCCGCCACGTTAATCACATCATCAATCCGGCCCATGATGAACAAGTAGCCCTCCTCATCAAGATACCCGCCGTCTCCTGAAACGTAGTAGCCGGGGAATTGACTCAAGTAGCCGGACTCAAATCGGTCATGATTGCGCCACACCGTCGGTAGACAGCTTGGCGGCAGAGGCCGTTTAAGGGCCACAAAGCCTTGCTGACCAGGCGCTGCGATCTCCCCTAGCTCATCCAAGATGTCGACTTGATAGCCCGGGATTGGCTTGGTTGCCGAACCGGCTTTAACGGGCATCGCTTCAATCCCAATCGGATTACCTGCAATCGCCCAGCCCGTTTCGGTTTGCCACCAGTGATCGATCACAGGCTTGCCCGTTTGTTGTTCAACCCACTCTAGTGTTGGCGGGTCAAGCCGCTCGCCGGCCATAAAAATCGTCTGCAGTTTGGACAAATCGTACTGGCGTACCAACTCCCCTTGCGGATCCTCTTTCTTGATGGCTCGAAACGCCGTCGGCGCAGAAAACAGCACATCCACTTGATACTCTTCACACGCGCGCCAGAAAGCACCGGAATCGGGCGTTCTTACCGGCTTGCCCTCAAATAAAATGGTGGTGCAACCATGAATCAGCGGCGCGTAGACAATATAAGAGTGACCGACTACCCAGCCGACATCCGACGCCGCCCAGTACACACCTTCTTGCGGCACGTTGTAGATGGCGCTCATTGAATACTTCATCGCTACCGCATGGCCGCCATTGTCGCGCACCACCCCTTTGGGTTTGCCTGTCGTACCAGATGTGTACAAGATATAAAGCGGATCGGTTGCCAATACAGGCACACAGGCATGAGGCAGCGCCGCCTCAAACGCTTGGTGCCAATCGACATCTCGCTCGTGTGTGAGCGGTGCCAGGCACTGTTCACGCTGCAACACAAACACCGCTTCCGGTTTCCAGCGGCTATCCATGATCGCCTTATCGACCATCGGCTTGTATTCAATCACTTTATTGATCTCTATGCCGCAAGAAGCCGTCATGACTACCTTAGGCTCGGCATCTTCGATGCGCACCGCGAGCTCGTTAGGAGCAAACCCGCCAAACACCACCGAATGAATCGCACCCAGCCGAGCACACGCCAGCATCGCCATGGCCGCCTCTGGGATCATCGGCATGTAGATGACAACGCGATCGCCTTTGGTGACACCTTGCGCGCTGAGCATTCCTGCAATTTTAGCCACTTGATCACGCATACCTTGATAGGTGTAGCGCTTTTTGGTTCCTGTCACAGGGGAGTCATAAATCAGCGCCGTTTTTGCGCCGCGTCCCTGCTCACAATGGTAATCGAGCGCGAGCCAACAGGTGTTCATCACACCGTCAGGAAACCAGCGTTCAATCCCGTTGTCATCCTCCGCTAATATCGTGGTTGGTTTTTCAAACCAATCAATCGCTTCGGCTTGTGCTTGCCAGAACTGCTCTGGCGATTCTTTTGCCCATTGATACTGCTTTTGATACTCAGACATGCTGCTTCCTCCAGACTGTCTTTAGCTATTGGCACTCTGGTTATTGAACAGAGTGAAAGACATCGGAGGGAACACGCACAACGCCCTCCATCAAAATTCTTGCGCTGCGACCCATACTGACTTGCCGAGCGCACCATTGCCCACCTTGCTCATCGACTTTTGCGCCGACGGTTAAGGTGCCAGACGGATGACCAAAGGTGACTTGGTCACGCTCGCCGCCGCCCGCCGCTTGATTGACCAGCGTGCCCGGTACGCACGCCGCCGCAGCGATAGCCACCGCTGCGGTGCCCATCATGGCGTGGTGCAACTGTCCCATCGACATCGCCCTGACCAAAAGATCAATATCGCCCGCCTCAACCACACTTGCGCTTGACGTCTGATAAGTATTAGGCGGTGCCACAAATGCCAACTTAGGCGTGTGTTGGCGAGTCGCGGCCTCTGAGAGATCCGCTATTAGACCCATCCTAAGCGCTCCGTGAGCGCGTATGGTCTCAAGCTTATCCAGCAAATCAGGAACGCCGTTAATCGCCGGCTGAAGTTCGCTGCCGGTTAAGCCCAATTCGTGCGCATTGAGAAACACGGTTGGAATCCCCGCACTGATAAAGGTCGCCGTGAGTGCCCCCACTCCGGGCACATCAAACACTTCCGCGACTTGCCCTGTTGGAAATAGCGAACTGTCACTGCCCGAGGGGTCGACAAAATCGACGCGGATTTCTGCGGCAGGAAACGTGACCCCATCGAGCATAAAACTGCCCATTTCTTGCACTTGTCCTTCGACGATCGGCACATGCACTACAATGGTTTTTTCTATATTGGCTTGCCAAACCCGCACCTTGGCAAGGCCATTGTGGGGAAGGCGCTCAGCAGGCAGATACCCCGCGTGAATAGCGAAAGGGCCGACCGCAGCAGAGAGGTTGCCGCAGTTTCCGCTCCAGTCGACAAACGCTTGCCCTATCGCCACCTGACCAAACAAATAGTCCACGTCGTGATCGTCACGCGTGCTCGGGCTCACTATCACGGTTTTGGAGGTGCTGGATGTCGCTCCGCCCATGCCATCAATCTGTTTCCCATAAGGATCAGGGCTGCCAATCACGCGCATTAATAGCGCATCACGCGCAGGACCGGGGGTTTGTGCCTGAGTAGGCAAATCTTCCAACCTGAAAAAGACCCCTTTACTGGTTCCACCACGCATGTACGTCGCGGGAACGCGAATCACATCGTTCATTGCCAGCCTCCTACTGCGCTAAAAAGTCTTGAGCAAAGCGCTGCAAAACACCGCCCGCTTGATAAACAGAAACTTCATCGGCGGTATCTAGACGGCACGTCACCGCGACATCAAGCGTTTCACCGTTGGCACGGGTAATGATCAGCGCCAAGTCGGCACCAGGCGCAATGTCACCCACTACGTCGTAGGTCTCTGAGCCATCTATCTCAAGCGTATGGCGCGTGACGCCCGTTTTAAATTCCAGCGGTAATACGCCCATCCCAACAAGATTGGTGCGATGGATACGCTCAAAACCTTCCGCAACAATGGCTTCAACCCCGGCTAATCGAACGCCTTTTGCCGCCCAATCTCGAGAAGAGCCTTGGCCGTAGTCGGCCCCTGCAACAATGAGCAGCGGCTGTTTGCGCGCCATGTAGGTTTCGATCGCTTCCCACATTCGCACCACTTTGCCTTCGGGTTCAATGCGTGCCAGTGAGCCTTGCACCACATCGCCGCCCTGTTTCACCATCTCGTTGAACAATTTGGGGTTCGCGAATGTGGCCCGTTGCGCCGTCAGGTGGTCGCCGCGGTGCGTGGCGTAGGAGTTAAAATCCTCTTCTGGTACGCCCATACTGGCTAAATACTCGCCTGCAGCGCTACTGGCCAAAATCGCATTGGAGGGCGATAAGTGATCGGTGGTAATGTTGTCACCCAATACCGCCAGAGGACGCATCCCTTTCAAGGTGCGCTCACCTGCCAACGCCCCTTCCCAATAGGGTGGACGGCGAATATAAGTACTCATCGGGCGCCAATCATAGAGTGGGTTGGATGCCTGTTGCTCCTCATCCAATTTGAACATTTGAATGTAAACCTGCTTAAACTGATCAGGTTTCACGTGCTGAGCCACCACTTGATCGATCTCTTCATCACTTGGCCAGAGATCTTTCAGATAGATAGGTTCACCGTTGGCATTGTGGCCGAGCACATCGCGCTCAATATCAAAGCGGATTGAACCCGCCAGCGCGTAGGCAACCACCAGCGGAGGAGACGCAAGAAACGCTTGTTTGGCATACGGGTGGATACGACCGTCAAAGTTGCGATTGCCTGACAGCACCGCGGTCGCATACAGATCGCGTTCGATGATCTCTTGCTCAATAGTGGGATCGAGCGCGCCGCTCATTCCGTTACAGGTGGTACACGCGTAAGCGACGATGCCAAAGCCAAGCTGCTCCAGCTCTGACAATAGCCCCGCTTCTTGCAAGTAGAGCTTGGCGACTTTCGAGCCGGGCGCAAATGAGGACTTAACCCAAGGCTTGCGCACCAGACCTAGCTGATTGGCTTTTTTCGCCAATAACCCTGCCGCTACGACGTTTCTCGGATTGCTAGTGTTGGTACAAGAGGTGATCGCGGCAATAATCACGGCGCCATCGGGCAGCCTTTGCTCGCCGGTATCTGTACCGCGGGATTGCGCGATACCGCGATTGGCCAGCTCACTCGTCGGTAAGCGGCGATGGGGATTAGACGGGCCTGCGAGGTTTCGTGTGACACTCGAGAGATCAAACTCCAACACACGCTCATACTGCGCCTCGCTAAGCGCATCCGCCCAAAGTCCGGTTTGTTTCGCGTAGGCTTCCACTAAAGCCACTTGCTTGTCATCGCGGCCGGTCAGTTTTAGATACTGAATGGTCTGCTCATCGATGTAGAACATCCCTGCCGTCGCCCCGTATTCCGGCGTCATGTTGGAAATGGTGGCGCGATCACCAATCGTCAAATCGCGCGCCCCTTCACCAAAGAACTCCAAATAGGCCGAGACCACACGCTGCTCGCGTAAAAACTCGGTGATCGCCAGTACGATATCTGTCGCGGTGATGCCACTTTGGCGTTTTCCGCTTAGCTTGACACCAATAATGTTGGGCAAACGCATCATCGACGGCCGTCCTAGCATGACGGTTTCTGCCTCAAGGCCGCCGACACCAATGGCAATCACGCCAAGCGCATCAACGTGCGGCGTGTGGCTGTCGGTCCCGACACAAGTATCCGGATAGGCAATGCCTTGCTTGACTTGAACCACTGGCGACATTTTTTCCAAATTGATCTGGTGCATAATGCCGTTGCCTGCAGGGATCACGCTGACGTTTTCAAACGCGGTTTTACACCAATCAATGAAGTGGAAGCGATCTTCATTGCGCCGCTCTTCGATGGCGCGGTTTTTCTCAAACGCCTGTGGATCAAAGCCCGCGTGTTCCACCGCTAATGAGTGGTCGACAATCAGCTGCGTTTCGACCACTGGGTTCACTTTCGCAGGATCGCCACCTTGCAGAGCAATGGCATCACGCAGCCCTGCCAAATCCACCAAGGCGGTTTGTCCAAGAATATCGTGACACACGACGCGCGCCGGATACCAAGGAAAGTCCAAGTCACGCTTGCGCTCAATCAATTGCAGCAGCGCTGCATCAAGACTCTCTGGCTCACAGCGGCGCACCAACTGCTCCGCCAGAACCCGTGACGTGTAAGGCAGCCCATCGTAAGCACCGGGCGACAGTGCATTCACCGCCGCGCGAGCATCGAAATAATCGACATCGAATCCGGGCAGTGACTTTCTGTATTTTGAATCGCTATTCATGTTTACATCCACTCTCTTAGGCGTTAACGCTGCTCAATCGGAACCCACTGCTGATGCTCGGGGCCTGTGTAGTCGGCGCTTGGGCGAATAATCCGATTGTTGGCGCGCTGCTCAAACACGTGTGCTGCCCAACCTGTGAGGCGGCTCATCACAAAAATGGGAGTAAACAGTTTGGTGGGAATATCCATAAAGTGATACGCCGATGCGTGGAAGAAATCTGCGTTACAGAACAGCCCTTTTTCTCGCTTCATGACCGCTTCAACCCGTTCGGAAACCGCATAGAGATGGGTATCCCCCACCGCTTGAGAGAGCGCTTTTGACCAGCGCTTGATCAACGCATTACGCGGGTCGCTTTCACGATAAATGGCGTGGCCAAATCCCATGATTTTGTCTTTGTTCGCCAACATGGTGAGGATGTTGGCTTCCGCTTCATCGGGCGTCATCCAGCCTTCAATCATCTCCATTGCGGCTTCGTTAGCGCCGCCGTGCAGGGGGCCTCGTAAAGTACCGATCGCCGCTGTGATGCATGAGTGGATATCAGATAAGGTCGAAGCGCACACTCGGGCCGCAAAGGTAGAGGCATTAAACTCATGCTCTGCATACAAAATGAGCGAGCAGTGCATCACCTGCTTATGAAGTTCACTCGGCGCTTTATCAGTGAGCAGTTTGAGGAAGTAGCCCCCAATGCAGGCTTCGCTTTGGTCTTGGGTATCAATTCTCACGCCATCATGGCTAAAGCGATACCAATAGCAGATAATGGCGGGAAAGAGCGCCAGCATTCGCTCGGTCGCATCGAGCTGCTGATCAAAACTCATCTCTTGCTCAAGATTTCCCAACATTGAGCAACCGGTGCGCATCACATCCATCGGATGGGCGCTGGCAGGAATCAGCTCTAACGCCGCCTTAAGCTCATTCGAAAGGCCGCGTAGGCCAATCAGACGCGTCTTGTAATTGTCTAGCTCTTGTTGATTGGGTAAATGGCCTCTTAGCAGCAAAAACGCCACCTCTTCAAATTGGGCGTTATTGGCCAAATCGGTGATGTCGTAGCCACGGTAGGTTAGCCCTGTTCCTGTTTTACCAACGGTGCACAGTGCGGTGCTGCCGGCACTCTGACCACGCAATCCTGCGCCGCCAATCGGTTTTTTGCTCAGATCATTCTCAGTGTGAGACATGGTAGAACTCCTTTTCTTGCGAGCTTTGCCCAATCCCCCTCGCCCTTAAGCGCCTTTTGCTTCAGGCTCTGACGGCAAGAGGTTTGGATCTCTTTAACCCGCTGATTTCACGTTATTGTTTGCATTACTATTGTTATTCGTTACTCAAAAACTACTGTTATTCGTCACTCAAGAACTACTGTTATTCGTCACTCAAGATCTGTTGTTATTGGTCACTAAACAGTCTGTCGAGCTTGTCCTCGTAATCGTGATAATTGAGGTGTGCATAGAGCTCTTTGCGAGTCTGCATCTCGCCAAGTAGCGCTTCTTGATTGCCTACTTCAAGCAGATGGCGATAGACCATTTCCGCCGCTTTGTTCATCGCGCGAAACGCGCTCAGTGGATAGAGCACCATGTCGACATTCGATTGGCCGAGCTCTTCACAGCTGTAGAGCGGCGTTTGACCAAATTCGGTGATATTCGCCAGAATCGGCACTTTTTTCCCCGTGGCGCTTTCAAGCGCAGCGGAAAACTGTCGGTACTGCGCCAACTCTGTCATCGCTTCGGGGAAGATCATGTCTGCACCCGCTTCCACACACGCAATCGCCCGCTCAATCGCACGGTCAATGCCTTCGACGGCCAACGCATCGGTGCGTGCCATGATGACAAATTGATCGTCATTGCGCGCATCCACCGCCGCTTTGACTCGGTCGACCATCTCTTCTTGGCTAACGATCGCCTTGTTGGGTCTATGGCCACAGCGTTTTTGCGCCACTTGATCTTCCATGTGCACCGCTGCCGCGCCGGCCTTCTCCATCGCTTTGATGGTGCGGCCAATATTAAATGCGCCGCCAAATCCGGTATCGATATCCACCAACAGCGGCAGGTCGCACGCATTAGTGATGCGGTCAACATCCACCAGCACATCATTCAATGTCGTGATGCCAAGGTCTGGTAATCCATACGAGGCGTTGGCAATGCCCCCACCAGAGAGATATATGGCTTGATGACCTAAGTTCTTCGCCATCATGGCGCAATAAGGGTTGATGGTTCCGACAATCTGGAGCGGATGATTTTGCTGTAGGGCGAGCCGAAACTTGGCTCCGGGCGTGAGACTCATAGTCACTTCCTCTAGTCCGTGAGTATTTGTTGTTCAATCAAAAGGCGACTGCCTGAGATGTGGCGACGCATCAGCATTTCCGCTAACTCTTCGTCACGGTTGGCAATCGCTTGGAGGATATGTCGATGCTCCGCCAGCGCTTCTTTTGGTCGCGATTGCGCGCGCGGAGACTGGTAGCGATACATGCGCAATAAGTGGTACAGCTCATTGCACAGCAAATTGATAAGGTGTCGATTGCGACTCGCTTTAATAATGCGGTAGTGGAAATCAAAATCGCCGTGTTGGTGGAAGTAGGACGCGCCTTCCACTTCTTCAATATGATGAGAGTGAGCATTCAGCAGTTGCTCAAGGCCGGCAATATCTTGTGGTGTCATGTGGCGCGCAGCTAGTCTGGCCGCCATTCCTTCGAGCGCCTCGCGTACTGCGTACAATTCAATCAGTTTTTCCGGTGAAAAGGTGATCACGCGCGCGCCGACGTGCGGGATACGCTCTATCAATCCCAACCCTTCAAGACGCATAATCGCCTCACGCAAAGGCCCGCGGCTAACGTTAAATCGTTTCGCCAGTTCTGGCTCCGATATTTTGCTGCCCGGGGCAATCGCACCACTGACAATATCCTCGACAAGGCTCTCGGTGAGTGTCAGGGATTTGGTATTTTCAGTAGCTGGCTTCGTTTTGCTTGGGCCGTTGGCGAGTTCAAAC
>NZ_JCBDGX010000126.1:0-11143 GCF_059834345.1 Vibrio sp. R11-SG3-ISO3-SZ | reverse complement strand
CGGATTTCATCTCGCAAGTGGACGCGCCTGAGGTGCTAAGATCGGCAGCCGTCATGCAAGCCATCATGAGCCCTGAAGTGAAAGAAGACGGCCTCAACTCAGAAGCGATTGAGATTGCTCCAGAGCACATTATCGTGGTGCGTGTTGAAGAGAGTCGTGATGAAACACTGCTGCCGCTTAGTGAAGTCCGCGAACAGTTGATGGTGTCGCTAGCTAAAGTCAAAGGTGAACAAAATGCCATTGAACTTGCTAAAGCAATGACCGAACAGTTAGAGCAAGGCGACGCATCACTATTGGAAGAGAATGGCCTGGCGTTCTCAGACGTAGAAACCATCGATCGCAGTTCTCCTTATGCTCAGACGGTATTTGCGTTGCCAAAACCTGCAGCGGGTGAAGTTCATTACGCTCAGACCAAAGACCTTAATGGCGACATTGTGATCGTTGAATTAAGCCAAGTCTCGAGTGAGTACGACGCTCAATTTAATACTCAAATTGGTAATCAACTGCTTCAGACGAGTTCACAACAAGAACTCAGTGGACTGGTGAGTATTCTTCGTAAAACCTACGATATCGAGTATTACGCGGTGGCTCAATAATCCCGCTGGCGTGCGAGGCATCGCACGCTAACCGTGTAATTGATAATCTCATCATAACGGGCTGCATCTGCAGCCCGTTATGTTTTCTACTTTTCGCACTTTCTCCTGAGGATACGCACGTTACTCTAGTAGCGGTAATTCAGTGAACTAAGGAGATCCTATGCGAGGGAAAGCATCCCCACTTTTAGCACGCTTGAAAAGCGTCTTTTCTGTCGCAGCGATTACGCTGTGTTTTGTGACCAGTCCACTCTCTTTTGCCAATGAGCAAAAGCAACCAGATAAGTATGAGGGAATAGAAATAACGGTTAACATCAATCAAGCCAGTGCAGAAGAATTGGCCGATTTGCTCTCAGGGGTTGGGATAAAGAAAGCTCAGGCTATCGTAGAGTATCGACAAGCAAACGGAAAGTTTAGTGCAGCCAATGATCTCACCCAGGTAAAAGGGATTGGTGAGGCGATCGTGACAAAAAATGCGGATCGCATAAAGCTTTGAGCGTGATCGTTCAACCGATGTGACCTTTTAAGCATCAATAACCTACTAGAGAGGAATGCCCACTCTCAGCAGTTCTAGTAGGTTTTTATTCACTTCTTTATAGCTGATAAAGATTTTCATTCTGTAACAATATCCAATTAAATGCACTATCACCCGATCCCGCCTAGCGAAAATACGCGTATGAGTATATAATTTGTCGCCGAATTTCAAGGTCAACGCACTTTGCTCTTCACTTCAACGTTGTCACGTTTTAATCATGAGCCATTGCCATTTGAACGTGTGTTTTGTGGAGATCACCGCGGTGACCGTCAATAGACTTGGAGTAAAACATGTCGTCTCATACACCGGTCGTGACCGTTGATGGACCAAGTGGTGCGGGTAAAGGCACGCTTTGCATGCTGTTAGCAAAAAAATTAGGCTTTCATCTTCTCGATTCTGGCGCGATCTATCGCGTATTAGCCTTGGCTGCTATTCATCATGGTGTCGATTTAGAATCTGAAGATGCACTGGTGCCGATTGCGACTCATCTTGATGTCCAGTTCGTTGCAGAAGGCGATTTGGTGCGCGTTATTCTTGAAGGGGAAGATGTTTCTCGCGAACTTCGCAAAGAAGAGACAGGTATGGCCGCATCAAAAGTGGCCGCTTTACCACGTGTACGAGAAGCGCTACTGAGACGCCAACGCGCCTTTGCTGAGGGCAAGGGTTTAGTGGCCGATGGCCGTGACATGGGCACTGTCGTTTTTCCTCAAGCTGAGGTGAAGATTTTTCTCGATGCCAGCGCTGAAGAGCGAGCGAATCGTCGCCTCAAACAGTTGCAAGGCAAGGGCTTAGATGTTAAATTTGACGACCTTTTGAGCGAGATCCAAGAGCGAGACGACAGAGATCGTAATCGCCCTGTGGCGCCATTGCGCCCGGCAGAGGATGCGCTTTTGCTCGATTCTACCTCGATGAGTATCGACGAAGTGGTAGAAAAGGCACTACAATATATCGAATCGAAGCTAGTCGCTTAGGCGGCTAGGTAAGAGCGTTGGTCGCATGGATGATGACTAGCGAATTTAATAACCCCATGTGGTAGGACACCCGTGGACGTTTAATTTATTGAAGATTAACTAAATGACTGAATCTTTTGCTCAACTCTTTGAAGAGTTTCTAAACGAAACAGAATTCCAACAAGGCAGCATCGTTAAAGGTACTGTAGTAGCTATCGAGAACGGTTTCGTTCTTGTTGACGCTGGTCTTAAGTCTGAGTCTGCTATCCCTGCAGAACAGTTCAAGAACGCTGCTGGCGAACTTGAAGTTGAAGTGGGTGCTGAAGTAGACGTAGCGCTAGACGCTGTTGAAGATGGTTTCGGTGAAACTCAACTTTCTCGCGAGAAAGCGAAGCGTCACGAAGCTTGGATCGTACTTGAGAAAGCTTACGAAGAAGCTGAAACTGTTGTTGGTATCATCAACGGTAAAGTTAAAGGCGGTTTCACTGTTGAACTAAACGGTATCCGTGCTTTCCTTCCAGGTTCTCTAGTAGACGTACGTCCTATCCGTGACACTGCTCACCTAGAAAACAAAGAGCTAGAGTTCAAAGTTATCAAGCTTGACCAGAAGCGTAACAACGTTGTTGTTTCTCGCCGTGCGGTAATCGAGTCTGAGAACAGCGTTGAGCGTGATGAGCTTCTAGAAACTCTACAAGAAGGCGCAGAAGTTAAAGGTATCGTTAAGAACCTTACTGACTACGGTGCATTCGTAGACCTAGGCGGCGTTGACGGCCTACTACACATCACTGACATGGCTTGGAAGCGCGTTAAGCACCCTTCTGAGATCGTAAACGTTGGTGACGAGATCCAAGTTAAAGTTCTTAAGTTCGATCGTGAGCGTACTCGCGTATCACTAGGTCTTAAGCAGCTAGGCGAAGATCCATGGGTAGCAATCGCTAAGCGTTACCCAGAAGGTCACAAACTATCTGGTCGCGTAACTAACCTAACTGACTACGGCTGTTTCGTTGAAATCGAAGAAGGCGTTGAAGGTCTAGTACACGTTTCTGAAATGGATTGGACTAACAAGAACATCCACCCATCTAAAGTTGTTAATGTTGGCGACGAAGTTGAGGTTATGGTTCTTGAAATCGACGAAGAGCGTCGTCGTATCTCTCTAGGTCTGAAACAGTGTAAAGCTAACCCTTGGCAGTCTTTCGCTGAAGCGCAAGCTAAAGGCGACAAAGTAACTGGTAAGATCAAGTCTATCACTGACTTCGGTATCTTCATCGGTCTAGAAGGCGGCATCGACGGTCTAGTTCACCTATCTGATATCTCTTGGAACGTTGCTGGTGAAGAAGCGGTTCGTGAGTACAAGAAAGGCGACGAGATCTCTGCAGTTGTTCTAGCAGTAGACGCAGAGCGTGAGCGTATCTCTCTAGGCGTTAAGCAAATGGAAAATGACCCATTCAATGCTTACGTTGCAGAGAAGAAGAAAGGCGTTCTAGTTAACGGTACTGTAACTGCAGTAGACGCTAAAGGTGCAACTATCGAGCTTGAAGAAGGCGTAGAAGGTTACATCCGCGCATCTGAAGTTTCACGTGACCGCGTAGAAGACGCTTCTCTAATCCTAAGCGCTGGTGACACTGTTGAAGCGAAATTTACTGGCGTTGACCGTAAGAACCGCGTAATCAACTTGTCTATCAAAGCGAAAGACGAAGCTGAAGAGCAAGAAGCAATGGCTACACTGAACAAAGCAGACGATGCTTCATTCGGTAATGCTATGGCTGACGCTTTCAAAGCAGCTAAAGGCGAGTAATCTCGTCGATAGTTAGAAAAAGGAGCCGAAAGGCTCCTTTTTTATTGCCTATCAGTGACCTAGTGTCCAATTTGTAGAAATCGTACGAAATTGTCGCGAAGACTACACAAACTGACGAAATCTTGTCTAAAATTGATAGCAAGTGTTTGTTGGAACTACTATTAGTAACTATAATAAATGATAAATTACTCTACGAGGGATACTATGACTAAGTCTGAATTGATAGAAAGACTCTGTGCTGAGCAGACCCATCTTTCAGCAAAAGAAATTGAAGATGCGGTAAAAGATATTCTCGAGCACATGGCGTCAACACTGGAAAGTGGTGACCGCATTGAAATTCGTGGTTTTGGCAGTTTTTCTTTGCACTACCGTGAGCCTCGTGTGGGTCGCAATCCAAAGACAGGCGATAAAGTGGAACTCGAAGGTAAGTATGTTCCCCACTTTAAACCGGGCAAAGAATTACGTGAACGCGTAAATATTGGATAGATTTTCACTGCCTTATTCATAGCGGATGAAGGCAGTATAAAAAAACGGCATACATTAGGTATGCCGTTTTTTTATAAAATGAAAACCCGAGATAACCATGGTTTGTTCAGTGGTTTTACTGCATAATCGTAGCAGCGTTTGTCCATTCAGGTGATAGAAGATGAAAATTATAAAAATTGTTATCGTACTGGCTCTGTTTCTTGTCGCGCTGGCATTAGGTTCGCAAAACCAAGAGGTTGTGAACTTCAATTACTTATTAGCTCAAGGTGAATTCCATCTTTCAACCCTACTTGGCGTGGTATTTGTCGTTGGCTTTGTGATTGCTTGGATCATCTTTGGCAGTTTACATTTACGCTCTCAGCTTGAAGTTCGTAAACTCAAACGCCAGGTCAAGAAACTCTCTCCGGCTGAATCGACACCAGAGCAGTCAAACGCATAATACACTTAGTCGTTAGGTAGGCTCTTCACTCGATGTTAGAAATACTCTTCTTGTTATTGCCAATTGCCGCCGCTTACGGTTGGTATATGGGTAACCGTAGTGCCCAGCAAGACAAGCAGAAACAGTCCAATCAGATTTCCCGTCAGTACGTGACGGGTCTAAACTTGTTGCTGTCCGATCAGTCCGATAAGGCGGTCGACCACTTTATCGAACTGCTCCAAGTTGACAATGAAACCATAGATACCCATTTAGCATTAGGTAATCTCTTTCGCTCTCGTGGTGAAGTGGATAGAGCGATTCGTATTCACCAAAATCTTATCTCACGTTCAGGGCTGACCATCGACCAGAAAAATATCGCGTTGCAGCAGTTAGCCAAAGATTACATGGCGTCGGGTTTTCTCGATAGAGCGGAAAAGATTTTTGAACAACTCGTGGACGAGCCCGATCATAGAGAAGCGGCATTAGGCCAACTGGTCGCGATTTATCAGCAGACACGAGAGTGGGGCAAAGCAATAGAATACGCCACGCTTCTCGTTAAGATGGGGCGTAAGCGTATGCGCAGTAGCATCGCGCATTTTTGGTGTGAGCTTGCAGCGCAAGAAAAGCTCGAGGGGAACATCGACAAAGCCACGCAACATTATAAGCGCGCTTTATCTGAAGACCCCAAATGCGTACGAGCCTCTTTGGCGCTCGGGCGTCTATTTCTTGATGCTGAAAATTACGCTGAAACCATTCACTACCTTGAACAAGTGCTTGAACAAGACAGCGACTTTGTCAGTGAAGTGTTGCCGACGTTGGCGGAGTGCTATCACCATATTGGTGATCAAGAAGCGCTATTGGATTTTTTGCGCCGTTGTATTACCAACAAAGCGGGTGTGTCAGCGGAACTGATGCTGGCTCAGTTGGTGGCCAAGCATGAAGGCGCAGGAGCTGCGCAAGAATTGCTCACAAGGCAGCTGGTTAAAAACCCAACAATGAAAGGTTTTTATCGCTTGATGGATTATCATCTAGCGGAGGCAGAAGAGGGCCGCGCGAAAGCGAGCTTGGCAACCCTGCAAAAGTTGGTGGGTGAACAGTTAAAAGTGAAGCCTCACTATCGTTGCCGTAAATGCGGATTTTCAACCCACTCCCTCTATTGGCATTGTCCATCATGTAAAGGGTGGGGCACGATTAAGCCCATTCGAGGATTGGATGGCGAATAGCCATAAATTTTTAAATGCAGCGGCGATCCCGCTGCTTTTTTTCGACTTATAGATACATTAGGAGATGAAATGATCGACCAAAAAGTGATAGTTGCGCTGGATTATGACAACCAAGCTGACGCACTGGCTTTTGTTGATAAAATCGACCCAGCGTCTTGCCGACTCAAAGTTGGTAAAGAGATGTTTACTCTCTTTGGTCCCAATTTCGTCAATGAGCTGCACAAGCGCGGCTTTTCTGTTTTTCTCGACCTCAAGTTTCACGACATTCCGAACACCTGCTCCAAGGCCGTTCGCGCTGCTGCTGAGATGGGGGTATGGATGGTCAATGTTCACGCCAGTGGCGGTGAACGCATGATGACGGCATCACGCGAGATACTGGAGCCTTATGACAAAGATCGCCCGCTGCTCATCGGAGTTACTGTACTAACGAGTATGGAGCAGCAAGATCTCGCGGGCATTGGATTGGATGTCGCGCCTAAAGAGCAAGTGGTACGCCTTGCAACGCTCACTAAAAATTCTGGGCTGGACGGTGTTGTTTGTTCGGCGCAAGAAGCGAGCATGCTTAAGAGTGAGTTGGGTCGTGACTTTAAATTGGTCACACCAGGCATTAGACCAGCGGGCGCAGCAGTGGGGGATCAGAAGCGTATTATGACGCCTGTTGATGCCATTCAAGCAGGGTCAGATTATCTGGTGATTGGTCGCCCTATCACGCAGGCGAGCGACCCTGCGGCGGTGTTGGCAGAGATCAACGCCACATTGGCTTAAATCATAGTGTATGACTAACAAGGCCAGCAAATTGCTGGCCTTGTGCGTTCTTGGGGTTATTCGGCGCAAAGTGGTACGCCACTGTGGAACTTAAAATCAGCATCGGGTGATGAAATAAGCGCGGCTTCTTTCTGACCAAAATAGTGAATGCGATCTGAGATGTCTTTGCCTGCGATCTCCTCAGCGAGCACGAGATAGTCTTGATAATGACGCGCTTCTGAGCGGAGCAGGGAAATATAAAACTTACCAATATCTTCATCCATTAATGGCGCCAGTTTGGCAAAACGTTCGCACGATCTCGCCTCGATATATGCGCCAATGATCAATTTATCGATCAGTGTTTGCGGCTCATGCGTTGCCATCTCTGATATAAGGCCTTTTGCGTATCGGCTGGCAGGAATCGGCTCGTACGTGATTCCTCGTTGTTCCATGATTTCCAGCACCTGATAGAAGTGGTGCAACTCTTCTTTGATCAGTAACACCATCTTATCGATCAGCGCTTGGCTGTAGGCTGAATCCGATTTCGCCATGATTGACTTGGTAATGTTGCTTTTGCCTTTCAGTGTCTCTAGGTTACCCGTTTGACGATAGGCGAAATCTTCATAGGGCTTGAACCATTCAAGTAACGCAGTCGCACTCGATGGGTCGACCGCATACTTTCGAATCAAGTACATCGCCGACTGACCTGCCTTTAGCTCGCAAAGCAAGTGGTCGATCAACACGGTTTTTAGGTTCTCTGGTTTACTTGCTTCGTTGACCCACTCGTCCGGGGTGTGACAATGAAGAAATTGATGGATGGGAGAGAGTAAATCCTGGTATTGAGCTAAATCTGACATGGGGTATCTGTTTAAATAGAAAAGGTCGCAACCGCGACCTTTGAAAAGGGTGATAACTGATTATATTACCATTTTTTCTTGGCACCAAAGAGCACGTCCATATCGTCTTGACGTTCTTTCTCTTCGATTTGGTGTAACTCTTCCGCGTTGCGTGATTGACGTTTCTGCTCAAGCTGATCATACATCTCCTGCAGCTTTTCTCTCGCTTGGTTGGAGTAAGCGTCATTTTTGGTGCTTAATGCATCCAAGCCTTTGCGCAGCAGTTGAATCGCGGTACCCGGTTGGCCACGTACGATGGCATCGTTGGAACGTTTGATAACATTTTCGATATTGATGCGAATCTGAATGGTTTCCAGACGCGCGTTCTCAGTGACGAAAGTCTGAGTGTCTAGGCGTCCTTTGTTATGTTCGCTGCGAACGGTATCACGAAGACGTTTCACTAGCTTAAGCATCACAATGGCTTGTTTGTCACTGGTTGGCACCTTGAAAGCGGTACTCTCACCTGACTCACTATTTTTCAATTGAGCAATTTGTTGTTTGACGGATTCAACACGCTGTTCCAATTGTTTGTTCTTCGGATCCAGTTCATACATGCTTTGCAATGAATCTAAGATACGATTGTTTAAGCAAACGAGTAGCTCTTTACTATAAGGAAGGTGGTGCGCGTGACCGATAAGTTCTTCTGTTGCATCAATGATTTGCAGGTAACGTGAGCTTTCTTGTTTCTTGGCCGTTTCAACTTTCACTTTATACTGAAGCATAATGTTGTAGCCAAGAACGAGAACCAACAAGATGGCAACGAGCGCTATGATTAAACCAATATTCATAAATTCCGTATCTTATGTTCCGTCATGGTTAGCAGTTAAGGATACATGATCCATCGCCGCTAGACACTTTTTTATATTATTACTCAACAGATTATTTAAAGTAATGAAAAACATCAACTGCTGAGCAAATCTGTGCCTCTGCTTGCAAAACATCCGCTTGAATCCAATTTGGTTATGCTTTTGCGTCGCATTTAAAGCATAGGACTATTATTTTAAGCCTAGAGGCGTTATAACTAAATATTATAAAATATGTTGGCACTTGCCGTGCGTAGGTAAGGGAATACGAGGTCGAGAATGAAATTACAACAATTGAAGTACATTGTTGAGGTGGTCAATCACAATTTGAATGTCTCCGCGACGGCGGAAAGTCTTTATACATCGCAGCCTGGCATCAGTAAACAAGTACGATTACTTGAAGATGAACTCGGCATTCAAATATTTGAGCGCAGCGGCAAACACCTTACCCAGGTAACGGGCGCGGGCCAAGACATTATTCGTATTTCTCAAGAGATCCTCGCGCGCGTTGAAAGCATCAAAGCGGTCGCCGGTGAGCACACTCACCCGGAGATGGGCACGCTCAATATCTCAACGACCCATACCCAAGCGCGTTATGCCTTGCCGGATGTGATCAAAGGGTTTACGGCGCGATACCCTAAAGTCTCCCTTCACATGCACCAAGGCACCCCTTCGCAAATGTCAGAAGCGATTGCGAAAGGCACTGCCAACTTTGCCATTGCGACGGAAGCACTGCACCTTTACCAAGATGCTATCATGTTGCCGTGTTACCACTGGAATCGCTCTATTGTGGTACCTAAAAATCACCCATTGGCGCAGAAAGCTCAGGTGACCATTCAAGATCTTGCCTCATACCCTCTGGTGACTTACGTCTTCGGCTTCACAGGCCGCTCTGAGCTCGACACGGCCTTTAATAAGGTTGGTTTAACGCCAAGAGTCGTGTTCACTGCGACCGATGCAGATGTGATTAAAACCTATGTAAAAATGGGCATGGGAGTCGGCGTGATTGCCAGCATGGCGATTGACAAAACTCAGGATACCGATTTGGTTTCCATCGATGCAAGCCACATCTTTGGCGCCAGCACCACCAGTATCGGGTTCCGTCGTGGTACCTTCTTGCGCTCTTACATGTTTGATTTTATGGAGCGCTTTGCGCCGCACTTGACTCGCCCTGTGGTTGAGCAAGCTCTGACGTTAAAATCCAACGCCGAAATTGAAGAGATGTTTAAAGACATCGAACTGCCAGTGCGATGATCGAGAGGCACTTCCAAGCGCTGGATGACTATTTACGCCAACATCAAGTCTATTGGCGTTTTGAGCCTTTTCTCGCGAGCAGCGCCTCTTCTCTACCTTGGCAAGCGATTAACCCCGATCTTTGCCATTGGTTAGATACCTTGTCGGAAGAAGAAATTGAGCAGTACAAATCGGATACCGATGCGCTGCTCGCCGCGATGACGCTACATTTTCCTGAGCTAGGCAGTATCAAAGCGCTTACCGATTTATCGCTCTATTCACTACCTACCGCGAGCCATCTATCGACAGACGTTGAGAGCGTGTCACTGCCTCGCGGATTAGAGAAAGGGATCCCCGGCAGAAAACTTCGACAGATCACCTTAATGGGCACTGCAGCGCTAACGCATCATAAAGGTGATGAATGGTTGGAGTGGTGTTCGGGCAAGGGTTACCTTGGCCGTATATTGGCGAGTCAGTCTCAGCAAAACGTCACCAGTTTCGAGTACCAAGCGGCTCTCTGTCTATCTGGGCAAACGGAAGCGGATCAGATGGGCTTGACGATGACGTTTGTTCAAGGCGATGCATTGAGCAACGAAAGCCAATCGGTACTAAAGCCCAATCAACACGCGGTGGCGCTTCACGCGTGTGGTGATTTACACGTTTCACTCATGCACAAGTCCATTGCCGCAAAGCTGCCCGCTATAACCTTATCACCTTGCTGTTATCATTTAATCGAAGGTGAGACCTATCAAGCTCTCTCGGCTCAAGGAAAGGCATCAAGCCTTGGATTAACCCAGCAAGAACTGCGGATCCCGCTACAAGAAACCGTGACTGGCGGCGAGCGAGTCAAACGCCATCGCCAACTGGAAATGAGGTATCGATTAGGTCTCGATTGTCTGTTTCGTCAAGCGTTGGATTATCGTCACTATGAGCCGATCCCCAGTGTAAAAAAATCACAGTTATCCGAAGGCTTTGAGTCGTTTTGTCACTGGGCATGTCAACAAAAGGGGATAGAATTACCGAGCGTTGACTTTGCTGACTATGAACAGCAGGGGATGAGGCGTTATTGGCAGATGGAGCGATTGAGTCTTTGTCAGCAAGTTTTTCGCCGTGTGCTTGAACTGTGGCTAGTGATGGACAAAGCGCTCTACCTAGAGCAGAACGGATACCGTGTCTACGTAGGCGAATTTTGTTCGAGAGAAACCACGCCGCGCAACATTTTAATCCATGCTGAACGTCAGTCGTGACTGAAGTCTACCCGCCTCTCTTTTTTGTTACTGCACTGTTAAAAGTTGCTTCCTTTTTCATCACCTTGTTGGTAATAATGAATACCATGCTCATACATGAAGCATGGGTATAACTATTACAAGCACACCCTCATTAATTACAAACACAACATCGTTATTGCTTATATCAAGGAGTTAAGATGAAAGCAGGTAAAATCTTTGCCACCGCAGTACTGGCCAG
>NZ_JCBDGX010000125.1:0-9419 GCF_059834345.1 Vibrio sp. R11-SG3-ISO3-SZ | reverse complement strand
ACGGCCGTATCGTCGAGATGGCGTCGACTGCCGACCGGCAGCGCAGGCGAGCGAATACTTTGCAAAGAGCCATTGGTGGTATCTAAGACGGTTTGCGCGATCCGGCCCGGTGATGAGAGATAGGGCGCAAGCTTGGGGCGTTCAGCAATCAGATTGATGGCGTGCTGACCGAGGTATACATCAAAGTGGGGTAAGAGTTGAGCGTTGCGAGCGGCGTGCACGAGTCGTGAGAAATAGCGATTATGCGCATCAAAGAGTTTGAAGCGTATCCGATCACTGTCGCTGCGCTGATACCGCGCCGCATGCACATGGTGAGCTCTATTGGCTGAAACGAGAAGCGAGCGGGGAATGGCCGTGAGCGTGTTGTCGACGAGGGCGCAATCAATCAGATACTGATTCAACGTATCTTTACGCACCCGTGGGCAGTGTTGCAGTGACTCTGGTGTGCGCCATTTCGTGTTCATTAGATGAAACAAGCGGCGTTTGGTTTTGGCTTTTAAAAAGGGGGTGTCATAACTTTGCGCGCTGATAAAGGGCTGGAACAGGACATTGAGATAACTCGGCATTGGCTGCCACAAGTAATGGGTCGTGGTTTCGTCCTCATAGCATTGCGCATATTCCGCCCATGAGATCCCGCCATCTTTATAGGTACGAAAGGTATTGGCTCGGCAAGGCGTGGCACCAGAGATTTTGACAAAGTCAGGGATAGCCTCGGGCTTAGTCATCGTCGACCAAGATTGCGTGAGCCACAAAAAGAGAGCAACGACGGTCATGGCTGAGCGCTCTTTGGGATCTTCGCGAGCCAGTTTGCGCAGCATAATGGCGAGGGTGGTCGCGTGAGCAAGCGCATCGGGGTACTGTCCGCCGGCATTCTTACGGCGATTGTCTCGAGCAATGTGTTGAAACGTCATCATCGGCGCGCTCCTTTGGGGCTATCGAAAGGCGGATGGAGAGCACTGTGCCAGCGCTGCGAGGGTCCGTTTGCTTGGCGCTGGGAGCGCATGCGTTTTGAATTGACGAAGCCTCTTGTGCACATTGCGTGTGTGCGCGGAGTGGGTGGACAGAGCGAGTGCGGGATCGAGCAAAAGAAAGCTGGTGAGGAGATCGTGGACATCGGCGTCGTCATAGATGAGCAAGGAGGCGCGTAAATTCGCGCGCTGCGGGTGGGTGCCAAGTCGTTCAATCAAAGGGATAGGAATGAGGCAGTGAAATCGCTCGGTGTGGGGCACGCATGTGACGGGAATGGGGTGCAGGTCAAGGAGCGACTGAAGATGCTGGGCTGAGATATCGTCTAGGGGCTGAAGCTGAGTGAGTTGAAAGCGGTCGTCTTGGGTGAGGGAGTGAAGAAGGGGGTGCCATTCAATGTGTAAGGCAGGGAGGGCGATTTTCTTGCTTTTGGGTCTCATTCTTTTCTCGCTTTCTTTACCAATGAAATACGAAATGTCCATATATTGGGAAAATATTGGTTTTATTGACAACATATGGTGTGCATGTTGGCTTTTTCATCATAAGCCTATTTTTTGAACGCAGGGAATAGGTTTTTGGATTGACCTCTCAATTTTTGTGCAAATATGGAGTTTTGATCTCAAAATTAATAAAACTCGATGAAAAAGGGGCCGGATTATGGTTGTCGATGATGATGTAAGCACTCGCTCGGGAGACCTGCATCAAAAGTGGGCACCATCACGCTGTTTACGAAGGTCGGTCTTCATAGTCTGAAATCGTGTGATGGTAAAATATGTGCCACAAGCGCTGGCCGTTCTGGAAAGCTCAGCATACTATACACAGCGATGGTATGGCTGAGGGTAGGGAGCGGACCCGCTCGCAAGAGTGGTATCAACTCAAGACGCGATCAGCCACACAGGTGGATGGTAGACAAAGCTGAAAGAAGGAAAACGACCATGTCAGTTAAGCGGGTGACGATTAAAGAAAGGATCACGGTTGAGCGCGAAAGGGTATATGAAGTCAGTAGCGCTTGGAGCGACGATGATATCCGTGTTCACGTACGCACACATCACATGAATGATGAGGACTTGATCCAGTCAAAAGTAGACCTGCAAGAAGAGGCCATCCTAGAGCAAGAGTTGGTTAGCCTGGATATTGACGATGAGCATTCGGCATCATCGAGTCAGCGTTGTGACAACATCCACGTGTTGTTTTAACGGCCACCTGGTTTATTCGGTTGAGAGGATCAAGGATATTGTGAGATTCAGAGTTGATCGCAATTTGAAATGGTTATTGCATTTTGCAATTGCTATGTGCAACGAAAGGTTTTGCAATCGGTTTCATTGTGGTTTTTTTGTGCGTTTTTAGCGGTATTTTGTTGGCACGTATTGTGCTTTTATTTTATTGACCCTAGATAAAGCCAGGGTCACCTAGCCAACTGACGTTGTTAGTGAATAGATTTGTTCACACACATACAGCCAGTTACTCATTGTAGTAACTGGCTTTTTTATTGTTTCCCACTCTAGGGTGACGAAATGTCATGGTTTACGGAGACGTTGATAAATTCTCACCAGTCAAACGACGAAAGTGAAAGTGCGTTTCTTTGAGCCAAGCATCGCTACTCATGCAGTTTGCCCCTCTTTGTAGAGACAAAATATAGTCGTCAAAAGAGCTGTCGGGAAGCCGGGCGAGCTCCTCCTTTGCTTGCAGAAATAAAGGTTCGGATGGAATCGCTCGAATCGCTTCTTCCGTAATCGGCATCGAACACAATCGCTCTCTCATTGTGAGGATGGCCGCGGCGATGGCGGGGCATCCGTCGCATTGAAACGCGATACGTTGCTTGGCAAGTTCGTAAACATCACTGTCAAGTAGTGGCGTAGCGAGGATGGGTAAGCTGGCCATCCAGAGAACGGCGAGGGAGATACATTTCAACATGATTTTTCTTTGTTTTACCTGCAATACCAAGAGCGTTGAAGTGTGGCTGGCGAAGCGCTGATGTAACTTATATCGTTTTAAAGCCGTGCCTTGTTAGGTCAACCTGCGGGCGCTTGCCTGTAAGTAGCGTTCAAAGTCACACAGCGATAACGGCGGATTATAGTAATACCCTTGATAGGTGTCACACCCTTGCTCTTGAAGAAAAGCAGCTTGCGCCTGTGTCTCAACACCCTCAGCAATCACATCGATGCCCAATGCCTTCGCCATGGCAATGGTCGCAGAGACAATGGATTGGTCGTTAGGGTTGTCTTCAAGCTCTGAGACAAAAGAGCGATCGATTTTAATCTGGCTGATTGGCAAGCGCTTGAGAAACTGCAACGAGGAATAGCCCGTACCAAAATCGTCTAGTGAAAAAATAACGCCACGCGCTTTTAGGGCTTGCATATGCGCAATGGTGAGCTCAATGTCTTCAACGACCATGGTTTCTGTGAGCTCGAGCTTTAACGTGCCAGGTAAAATCGGATAGCGCTTAAGAGCCGATTCGATTTTTGTCACGAAATCTGAGTGCGTGAACTGTTTATAGCTCACATTGACCGACAAAGTCAGATAGTGGAAGTCAGATTGCCAACGCGAGAGTTGAAGGCAAGCTTGCTCTAGTACCCAATCCCCAATACCAATGATCAGTCCCGTTTCTTCCGCAAGTGGAATGAAGTCATCAGGAGCGACAAGTCCATACTCTGGATGGAACCACCGAATCAGGGCCTCCGCGCCGACAGTCAGATCGGTGCCATGAACTTGAGGTTGATAATACAACGCCAGTTGATTGAGTTCGACGGCTTGGCGCAGTGACGACTCGAGTTGGAGGCGTTGCAACGCGCTGTCTTGTATCGCTTGATGGTACAAGTGCGCCACATTTTTCCCATCTCGCTTGGCGTGCGTTAACGCCATCCCAGCGCGATTAATGAGTTCCTCTACGCCAACGGCACTGTCATTAAAAAGCACCATTCCGATACTGGCACTATTCACAAACTTATGCTCGTCGATGGTATAGGGTTGTGCCAACGCTTCTAGTAACTGAGCGCTCCATTGGTTGGCCTGCTCGAGCGCTTGAGGATACGTTTTAGGTAAGCCACAGAGTATCAACATAAATTCGTCATGTCCGATACGCGCTAGTGTGTCCTGGGGGCGAAGAAGCGCACTGATACGTTGTGTGATGAGCATCAGCAATGTGTCGCCATACGGGTGACCATGAAGATCAATGATTTTTTTAAAATCATCGATATCAATGTGAAGAACTGCGCAGTATGAGCGACGATGAATGAGAGAGTCACACTGCTGGGTTAACCTATCCAATAACCAACGCCGGTTCGGAAGTGTCGTCAGTGAGTCAAAGTAGGCGAGTTGGGTAATGGTTTCCTCACTCTCTTTACGACTCGTGATATCTTGAATGAAGCCGGACAGTCGCTCAGGGTCGCCGGATTCAAGGTAATGCACCTGTCCACGACACTCAATCCACCGGCGCTCCCCATCACTCGGGCGAGTGACGGGGCACTCTAGGAAGAAGTCTTCACCCGTCTCAAAGCTGCGCTGCCGAGCCGCAATAAAGTGGGGCATGAAGTCTTCATCGATGACGGATTTTAGGGTATCGAGGCCTGGAGGGCAGGTCCTTTCTAATCCGAGCAAGTCATAAATTTGCGGTGACCACTGAGATTGAGAGCCCTCATAAGGGGATGACCAGTGCCCGATTTGAGCGTAATCCATGGCATCGTGCAGCCGGCGCTCACTGTCTTTGAGTCGCTCGACGGTATGTTGGTGTGAATGCAGTTCACTGAGCATTGGGACCGCGACGTCGGCGAGGCGCAGCGAAGTGAGTACCATTAACGATGTTATGGGCTCGGTTGGTGTAGACGGCTTTTGCGACGCAGAAAGCCAGCGAATCCATAAAGTGAGCGCCGCCAACAGTTGCTGTTGCTCGGTGCTCTTTTCTATAAAGACTTGAAAGGCACGTAACGTGGAGCGGAAATCTGGGTAAGCGTCGGGGGTGAGCGCTATCAACTGCTCAGCATGGCTAAAAAAGCGGGTGAGTGCGTTTAAGAGCTTATCATCGTGTTGCGCTTCGATTAGGCACTGAGCTACGTCATCAAAAGGGCGCATCTGAGGTATGGCGGGGTAATCTTCAGCAGTCAGTGTACTTTGCGGGTCTTCAAAGCTTAGCGAATAGTTACGATGGGGCTGCGTCATCACTGCGGGGAAAACCTCTCTCTCTGCTTGTTTAACATCGTTCGTATTGATGCCAACCATACACAGGCTGCATTGACAGTCAACGCGTCACGGGTACACACAGATTAATATCACCTAATAGTGGATAACTCTTATGCGCAGTGTTTCATCTATTGAGAGGTAGTAGTCTCATTAATCGATAGCGGTGTCAAATAGTTGTCGAATGTAATTTGACTGCCTACGGTTTGTCGAAAGTCGTCGGATTGGGTGCGCCAAGTGAGCAAAATAAACTTGACCGATATTAAAATTCTTATTTATTTCATTTGCTTAACATTGTTTCATATGGTGGTATTGTTATTCAATAATACGTCATGCCTTATTTATATTGGGAACATCCAACATGCTACTACCACATACCGTTCGACCGATGGTCGCTTCACTATTGACCGCCTTTGCGCTGTTTGGCTGTCAAGATGATTCGTCGTCCAGCACAACTCAAGACAGTCCGTTGCTTACATATACCGCAATTGATGGTTATTTGATGCAAGCAAAAGTCTACTTTGATGAAAACGTAAATGGCATCGCCGAAGAGGCGGAATATCAAGGATTGACCAATGAGCGCGGTGTCTTCATGGGGGCGGCCACAGATGCACCTGTCATCATCAAGATTGTGGCAGGATTGACTACAGACAGTGACTACTCTGGCAGCTTGACCGAGAGTCGAGAGCTTGTCGCAGCTCCAGGGATCACAGAGATCTCGCCATTTTCAACATTGGCGTTTCTTCAAGGGGGGAGTTTGTCTGATATCGCCCATGAGTTAGGAATAGACGTTGATAAAGTATCCGGTGATTTTATTGCAAAAGGGCATGAGGATGCGCACTTACTTGCACGTTCATTGTTTCAGCAATTTGATAACGAATTGATCCAAACTCAGTCCAACATTACGGCAATACATAATCGAGCTCAGGTGATCAGTCAGTTTATTCAAAGTAGTGTACAGTCTGACTTTCAGGGGCGCATTGTGTATCTTGATGAAAATCAGAATCCAGTGCTTGGAGATATTAATGACCCTGAACAAGGAGGGGTCGAGACGCGGTTCTCTTATGAGAGCGCTGAAGTGCAATGGGAGCAAACTGACTATAGCGAGCACCAAGTCGAAGGCGGTACTTTTCATCCGTGTTATCCGCATGTTTTGTCAGAGGATCGTATTGTCGTTGGGAATTGTTTTGGCAACTACTTTCTTGTGTTGTCCGCACAAAGCGGTGAAATTATCAACAAGCTGGATCTCACCGACAAAGATGTGGATCAGTGGTCGGTCAATGGCAGCGCCTTGATTGTGGAGTTTTCTGATAACGAAGTGCACCAATACGATGACTCGCTCAATAAAGTGACAGAGACCACGCTTACTTATCCTGTGGTTTTAACCGGCGATGGGGTGAGCCTAATTAATCATACAGGCAATACTCAAATTGACAGACTCACCATGTTTGGAGAAACCAGAACAGAGCGACAGACCTGGGCTGCTGAAGGAGTAGCGTATCGCGTGTACACCGATATTGGTGATACTGCGAACCTGTACGAAGTCAGTTTTCGCGGAGAGCTCACAACAAAGACCGACTTGCCGACAAGTGAGGAAATAAAATCTGCGGTGATGCGCAGCCACAATGCGTCCCCTTTAGGTGATACGTTTGAAGCCGATGGGAATAATACGGTTGTCCGTTACCTCGCAAAAGGCCAATTTCTGGTTCGAGTGGACAGCGATCAACGTTACGTGAGTGAAGACTACCATTACGTGTACAACGAGGGGGAGTTAACCTATCTTGGTCTGTTCCCACAAGGTGAGTGGTATATGGGACTCGATAACAGTACCGTTTCGTGGTACAGCTCGCTTCGTTCTGCGAAAGTGGATGGAGTGTACCCAGAGCCCCACTATTTTCAGCAGTTCTCTCTAGAGCAGGGAAAATGGGTAGGTGAATGGGTTCGAACACATAGCGAGTTTTCGCCAGTTCTGTATCGCCAAGTGCATAGTCAGATTGGCATTGTATCAGTATCGGATTCGTATTCGTCAGTGTCGTTGATCCGCTAACGAATTCCCCTTCCTGAGCGCAGGTAATGTGGGACGGCTCGTGTGTAATATTACGGGTGGTCCACCTTTACTTGGTTTCGTCCGTTACGTTTTGCGTCATAGAGCGCGCGATCGGCTCTTTTTAGAACGTCGGAGACTTGTGTGTCGTCAGTATCTAGACTGGCGACGCCGATGCTGATGGTAACGGGCTTCGCATCGTCTAGTGCTAGATTCGCAATGCGTGCTCTCAAGGTGTTGGCGAGGTGTGAGGCACCGGTAAGGTCCGTGGACGGACAAACAATTAAAAATTCCTCTCCACCCCAACGGCCTAACACGTCAGTTTGGCGTAGGGTGTCACGAAGAGTGTTAGCAATGGCTCGCAATGTGTTGTCGCCCACATCATGGCCATACGTATCATTGATGAACTTGAAGTGATCGATGTCGATAAGGATAACCGCAAATGGATGGCCATACCGTTGCCCTCTTTGAAACTCTTGGTTAAGCACACGATCGAGTTCCCTGCGGTTATAGATATCGGTCAGTGGATCGGTCACCGACAGCTGTCTTAACTTGGCTTCGAGTGTAATTCGATCGGTGACATCCTCGATGACGGCTTGAACCGCTGGCTCTCCATCCCATTCAATCAAGTTGTCGTAGACGCGAAAGTAACGAATCTCGCCATCAAAACATCGATTTTTCACAACCGTCTTGGCCCCAGATAAACGGCCACTAATGAGTGATTGATAACGTACCTGAGCGTTGGCGTGTTCCTCCTCGGGTAGGAAGGAGAGTAAGTTGACATCACGGAGCACGGCATCGATGGACGGCGCGCGCATCAAGTCAACCCAAGCTTGATTGACAAAGATGGGGTTGAAATTGCGGTGGACGCAAATGCCTTGCCCAGACTTAATGATCAGCTGCTTGAATTTTCGCTCATTTTCGTGAAGTTGCTGTTGGGCTCGTTCTTGCGCTGAGAGATCGATAACCGTGACTTGTAAAGCCGGTGCTCCGTCCCATTCAATCACATGATCGATAGCAAACACTGCGAACTCCCGACCGTGTCGATCGCGATTACGAAAGGTTCTCCCGCGGGGAAGAACGTCACCTTTGAGTGTTTGATGATAGTTGTCGATCGCTTGGGGATGGTAGGACGGATCAATCAAGTCAAGAAACGAGTCTATTGAGTTGAGGAGTTCAGAGGCGCTAGAGTAGCCATACAGGTGCGCGTAGTATTCATTGACGAATACGGTCTCTAAGTTTTGGATAATGATGATGCCGTATTGGGTATCAATGGTTAACTTTGGCATGGCTGTCCTCGTACTCATTATGCACAAGCGTGCAAGCGAACACGTATCATACGATCGCACGGATATAAGCGCTATAGTGCTGTTGCCATTTGTTTCATGTGTTTTGATGAGTATGTGAAAGAAATATAATCAACAAGGTGTACATGCCACTCGTAGTTTCGTATGATCCGTACACAAAAAATTTAATAATTCATCAGTAGCTAGGACGGCACCATGTTCATTGAGTTGTCATTTGTCGGTTTTTTCTCATTTGCCTCACTGTTCTTGCTGAGAAAGGTCGCAAGAGTCGTGGGATTAGTCGATAAACCCAATGCTCGAAAATTGCATACCGGAAGCATTCCCTTAGTGGGGGGAATCGCCATTTATTTGTCCATCGCACAGTTTTTAACGGCGAACCCTGACCTCATTGAGCACAGTTCTCTTTTCTTGTCCTGTTTGACAGTGCTGATTATTGTCGGGGCCATAGACGATCGTTTCGATATTAGTTACAAGATTCGATTGTTCGTACAGGCAATGTTGTCCATTGTCATGATGGCTATAGCGGATATTCGTCTCGATAGTGTGGGGGATATTTTTGGTTTGGGCGTATTACATTTTGGTATGCTCAGTCCGCTAATGACTATTTTGGCCGTCATCGGTGCGATTAATGCTTTCAATATGGTTGATGGTATCGATGGGCTGTTGGGTGGACTTGCGATAGTGACATTTTCAGCGATCGCGTATTTAATGTATCTCGATACGCATCATGGTCTGGCTCATCTATGTTTGGTCTTTATCTTTGCCATGATCCCCTATGTGTGTATGAACCTCGGTATCTTTGGGCGTGAGCGCAAGGTCTTTATGGGGGATGCCGGCAGTATGATGATTGGCTTTACTGTGATTTGGATGTTGTTGGGGGTCAGTCAACGTCAAGAACTGCCTCTCAGACCGGTGACCGCCCTGTGGCT
>NZ_JCBDGX010000124.1:0-6884 GCF_059834345.1 Vibrio sp. R11-SG3-ISO3-SZ | reverse complement strand
ACGGCTAAAGCCCCTTCGCTACTTGCTGCAAAGTTTATGAAGTCGAGCACTGCTTCTTGATACTTCGAGTTTTTTGCAATGGCGAGGCTTGTTAATGTAGCTGCGGTGGTACCCGGAGCAACGCCTTCAGGCACAGGGTATTTAGCAAGTCCCCAGTTGGTTGCCGAGCTTTCACCCGTTTCCACTTTGGCGATTTGCCCAGAAATAAACCATGAACCCATTGGCAACATGGCGACAGATGAGTTAAACCAAGGGCCTGAGTAGTGTGTATTCGAGGCTTTTAGCGAAGCATAGCGTGGCACCGCGCCGGCTTTTTGTAAGTCTAAAATACGTGTGTAGTACGGCTTGAGGAACTGATAATCCTTGCTTATTAATGTATTTTGTCCGTCGAAGATCGCCGGTAACTGCACGGTGGAACGCCAAGTATGATACAGAGCACCAAAGACTTTATTCGCACCAAAACCGCTGGTCATTTGCTTGGTCAACTCGTCAAACTGTGCCAAGGTCATATCGTTTGTTGGGTAGTTTACCCCTGCTTTATCAAAAAGATCCTTATTGTAATAGACTAGCCAATAGTCAAGCCGAACCGGCATAGCATATAGCTTATTGTCTATGGTCAGCTCCTCCACTAACCCTTGATAAGTTGGGTTTTGCATCGGGGTCGTATCGATCGAAGAGGTCAACTCAGACACGGTATTGGAACGAATAAGGTCGGTGTATCCCGGTGTGTCTTTTACGGTCACTATGTCTATATTTTGTGCACCGCCAGACAGTTGAGTTAAGACCATCGAATTGTAATCTGCGCTGCCTAAGTCAATCGAATTGATAGTAATATGTGGGTACTTCTCCATATATGCGTCGGCAATCGCGTTTAATTCTACGGTTTTAGACACATCCCAACGTGACCAGTTTAGCGTTATCGGATCTTGCGCCATCACGCCTGATGCGGTTAGCACAGTAGCCATAGCAAGGGAGTAGAGTTTTTTGTTCATGTTAATATTCCTTTATTATTTTATTGAATGATTTATGGTCATTAAAAAAAGAGACACTAAACCAAAGGCAATAAACAGTGTCGATAGTGGGAACAGAACTGTAGTAATTAAGTAAAAAGTGAGCGAAATTATTGCCAGTTTTATTGGCAAAGCGGCGCGTGACAGCACAAACCGAAATCCAAGTTGCAGTCCTCGAAAAGACAACTCACCGCGAGTAATCATCACCCAAGCAATAGCTGCCCACGTTGCAAGAACTGCTGTGCATAGCATCATAGGAAATACATAGGCAGCATCCGCCGTGACTAGCTGCACATAAATGTACACTGGGTAACAGCATACAGCGGTGCCTGTTACGACGACAGCGTAGAAAAAGGCACTTTGTGTCCAGTCACAATCCTTCATGTACCATCGAAAATCGTGGATGATCGTGACACTTTGGTCGTTGAGCATGCGTTGGCAAATGCGACTGCCAGCGACTAAGGCTTTGGGGAGAAAGATAATGCTCAATAAGCAGATCAATATCAGCATATTAAGTACCATCAAGTTCCACGCCTCTCTAAATGGTACAACCCAAATTGAGCGATGATTGATTTTTGTTGTACTAAACCTGAGCATATGTATCCCTAGGCCAAAATGGATTGACCCGAGTGCTGGTCGAAAAGATGGGCGTGGCTCATATCCAAACACAGCGTCAGTGTGTCACCGTTTGTAGCTGTTAATCGGCTGTTAATTTTTGCCATTAGCTTCTGTTGATGACGTTGCAAACTAAAATGAACCTCTGATCCCATTGGCTCAGAATAGTCAACAGTGAAGTCCATTTGGTTGATCATGTCTGCAGCTGTGCTTTGAGGCCTTTCTTCGCAAATATCCTCAGGCCTAATTCCCAGAACTAGCCCGTGTTCGCGATACGCATCAAAGTCTATGGAGTTAAATTTACTTGGCAAAGCAACGGTTTGGCCCATTACATCAATTTGTGGAGCGCCACCAACTAAATGGATGTTTTCGACCGGAATAAAATTCATTTGTGGAGCACCAATAAAACCTGCGACAAATTGGTTACTCGGGTTGTCGTACAGTTCTTGAGGTGTATCAACTTGTTGAATGATGCCGTCTTTCATTACCACAATGCGATCAGCCATGGTCATCGCTTCTACCTGATCATGGGTGACATAAATGAAAGTAGAGTTGAGGCGTTTGTGTAGTTTGGTTATTTCAGCACGCATCGTTCCTCTTAGTTTTGCGTCCAGGTTCGATAAAGGTTCATCAAGCAAAAATACTTCTGGGTCACGAACCATTGCTCGGCCTAGGGCTACGCGTTGACGTTGTCCGCCAGAAAGCGCCTTAGGCTTGCGATTAAGCAGGTGGGTAATATCAAGAATGTCGGCGGCTTCTTGTACTTTCGAATCGATGATGTCACGGTCGACACGGCGAAGTTCTAGACCAAACGCCATATTTTGATACACCGTCATATGGGGGTACAACGCGTAATTTTGAAATACCATGGCAATGTCGCGATCCTTGGATGGAATGTCGTTCATGATCCGGTTACCAATGCGAAGATCTCCCGAGGTGATCTCTTCAAGCCCCGCTATCATGCGAAGCGTTGTTGATTTGCCACAACCTGAAGGACCAACAAGGATAATGAATTCTTTATCTTTGATTTCCAAGTCGATATTAGGGACAACGACGTGTTTGTCTTCATAGGTTTTATTGATATTTTGTAGTGAAATTGCAGCCATAGTCGTTGCTCCTTACCAATATGGTGTCCATTGAGTAGATAAGCGGGTGAGAGCTTCTAAGTAGAAGTAATCTCCCCAAGAAACGCATTCATCAACGCCTTCTTCTGTACAGGTATTGTATGGGCTTTTCTTCGAGTAAGTTCCGTGTAAAAGAAGCCCATTTGAAGTGGCAGGATCAGATACTGCATAATGGTTGATTAAGTTTTTGACCATTGAGCGTGCAAGTTCGGTATAGCGTGTTGCCGTAGCTGCATCAACGAGGCTTGCCATTTCAAGCAGTCCGCATGCGGCAATAGCAGACGACGACGAATCTCTAGGCTCTTGACCATCCGTAAAAGTCATATCCCAGTAGGGGATCTGATCACTAGGCAAATGGTCTAAGTAGTGTTTTAGTACTCGTTCAAAAACATCAAGATATTTGACATCTTGGGTGTAGCGATATGCCATAGCAAAGCCGTAAACACCCCATGCTTGACCGCGTGCCCAAGTTGAGTTGTCTTTATAGCCTTGACAGGTTGAACCGTACTTCGGTTTTCCTGTGTTCATGTCCATAAAAAAGGTATGGTAGGTTGAACCATCATCTCTTACCGAATTCAAATAGGTAGTTTCAGTGTGTTTAAACGCAACATTTAAAAAGCGTTCATCCCCAGTCTGTTTGTGAGCCCAATACAGCAAGGGGAGGTTCAACAAACAGTCAATGATGAATCGGTAATTGTCTGGAGCGTTTTTTTCTCCCCAGGCTTGGATAAATTGCCCTTTGGGTTGGTAACGAGTTAACAGTTGCTCAGCGGCCAAAATAGCCGCGTCTTTGGCGTCTTGATCATGAGTAAGCTTCCAGGCAGCAACGCACGAAGGTGTATATAAAAATCCCATATCGTGATGGTCGACTTCGATCAGGTTCTCTATGCGATGCTTAAAGCTTTGTACTTGAATGAGCCCGGCGTATTTAAACTCGGGTTGCTGACTCAGTTCGTAAGATAACCATAAAACCCCTGGCCAAAATCCTGTAGTCCAAAGCGTGTTATCCGACTTTGGATAAAAATGGTTAAGGCTTGAGTGAGATTGACTGTCGTAAGTAAAGTCGCGCAAATTTCCTTTTACTATGGTAAGCGCTTGCTCGATAGCTGTATTGATCTCTGATGTAGTTAATATATGAGTGTGCATGATTATCCTTTTAGTCCAGACGAAGCGACGCCTTCTACAAAGAAGCGTTGTAATGCGAGAAAGACAATCAGTACAGGAATGAGACTGACAACCGACGCCGCCATGATGAGTCCATATTCAGCCGAATACTGTGAAATAAACATTCGCAACCCGATTTGAATGGTTTTTAACTTGGTTTCAGTGAGGTAAATCATTGGCCCCAAAAAGTCATTCCAGGTGGTAACAAACGTAAAAATGGTTAATGTGGATAGTGCTGGTTTCGATAGCGGCAGCATGATTTTGTACCAGATTTGGTATTCACTCATGCCATCTATTCTTGCCGCTTCACACAGTTCATCGGGAATACTCATGTAGAATTGTCGCATTAAGAACACACCAAACGCGGTAAATGCTTGCAGACAGATAATGGCGGTGTGGGTATTGTTTAATCCAAACTCTCGCATCATAATAAATTGTGGAACCATGTACGATATCCAAGGAACGCTGATGGTTGCGATATAACCTAAGAACAGGGCATCACGATAAGGAAATTTAAGTTTGGCAAATGCATAAGCGGCAAAGCTTGACGTCAATAACTGCAGTACGGTAACGATTACGGTCAATTTTGCTGTGTTGTAGACGAACAGCGCTAATGGTATTTGCTGCCAGATGTCGACAAAATTCTGCCAGCGTGGAGCAGAAGGTATCCACTCAATCGGAAAGGAAAATACATCTTTATTAAACTTTAGTGACGCTGACAGCATCCAAATGAAAGGAGTGAACATCGCAATAGTAATAGTTATGATGACTAAATACAAAAGCAGTGTTTTGAATTGTTGTTGGCGTTTAATTGAAGCAATCATGATCCTCAGTCCTCATACTTTTTGGCATACTTGAACTGAGCTATGGTCACTGCTAAGACAAGTAAAAATAGAACTAATGCAATGGCAGACGAGTAGCCTAGTCGCCAACTCACGAAGGCTTCGTTGTATAGGTGGTAACCCAAAACCATGGTAGAACTGCCAGGACCACCTTGGGTTAATAACAGTACATGATCGAAGACCTTAAACGATTGAATCATTAGCATGACGGAAACAAAGAAGGTTGTTGGCATCAATTGTGGAATGGTGATTCGAGTAAACTTTTGCCAACTGTTTGCACCGTCAATATCGGCTGCTTCATACAGTTCGGAATTGATCCCTTGTAGGCCCGCTAAATAAATCACCATGTAGTAACCCATGTTTTTCCAAACACCGAACAAGATCACAGTTGGCATAGCCCAGTTCTTATCCGCTGACCAGGCCGGTAGATTTTGTGGGTCGACCCCTGCGTTATAAAGAATCATGTTTACTGGTCCCATGTCAGGGTTAAACACCATGTTCCAAACAACGGCTACTGCGACAAGGGACGCTACGTAGGGAAAAAACATCGCCGTTCTAAAGAAATTTCGACCTTTTATTTTTTGATTGAGCAGGACAGCAATGCCCAATGCCAAGAATAAGGTAAGTGGGACTGAAAATATGGTATAGACGATGGTATTCCAAAGTGATTGTTTGAATATTCGGTCTTCAAGAAGAAGAAAAAAGTTATCTAACCCCACAAAATCCATAGGATTAGAACCATCCCAATTCATAAAAGCAAGCAGAAATGCCATTACAATTGGACCAAGTGTAAAGACAGAGAAACCGATAAAGTTGGGTGCTATAAAAGAGTAAGCGACAAGGCTTTCTTTAATCTTTCTCTTTCTTTTTCTCAGCATTCGTTTATTGGAGGAACCAGCGCTTATTATTATTTCTGACATTTATTCTCCTTGGTAGAGCAGCCCATTTATTTCGTAGATTTATTATTGATGTAAAGGTAGCCAGAAAAATGTGATTACCGTCTCAGCAGTATGAAAGAAGATGACTCGTGAAAACTTTTCACATATCGTCAACTTACCCAAGGACCACTCAAGGTTTTTTATTGCATTTAAAACAACTACTTACACCAAAAACGTAAACATATCATTAACACAATGTTGCATAATAACTATCAGGAACTGGTTGTATTTGTGACTAGGGGGGGAATTTTTACCCACATCTGAAAATTTTTCTTAGAAAGGTGTATTCAATGTGATTCAATGAGCATAAATTGGAGATGAGTCTGTATGAAGCCTACATTAAAAAATGTTGCGGAACTTGCTGGAACCTCGATCGCTACCGTTTCTAGAGCATTGAGTGATGGCCACAATGTTAGTGAAGATGTCCGCCTTAAAATAAACAAAGCGGTCAAACAAATCGGCTATAAGAGAAAATCTTACACCACCGTCGAATCGATGAACTTGATGCGCATCGCGGCCATTACCAATGACGATTCAGCCAATCCCAACAGTTTTTATTACGCGATCCTTTCAGGGCTTAGATTTGAGTGCAATAAACTTGGGATCGAAATAGATATTACTTTGATCGACTCCCTTCCAACCGATGTCAATAAACTTAAAGAACGTCTTGAACATGATGACGCTATTATATTGATTGGTATGGAAAACCCTGAAATACTCCGCAGATTGCATCAGTTAGACAAACACGTGCAACTGATTAATGGCTCAGACAGTAAAATGCAGTTTTCGAGTATATCTCCAGACTATGAACACGGTGGTTATCTAGCTGGCAAACACTTGTTGGACACGGGTAATCGAGCAAACTGCATCATTACTGCAAACGTAAGGCCATCGATTAGAGATCGGCAAGTAGGGTTTATGCGTGCACATCAAGAAGTCTTGGATTCGAGTGTGACGGTTATCGACCTGATCGAAATAGCAGCTGAGCTTAAGTCCCCAATTTTAGAGCGTATTTACGCCGGTGAAACGGGGGGAGATTTTGGTGCAAAGTATCTCATGCCTTATATCATCGAACATGGGTTACTAGACAACGTGGATGGGGTGTTTTGTGCCTGCGACTTAATCGCGATTTCAGTGATGCACCAAACTCAAGCCGCCGGTTTGTCACCCATGTCGATTATTGGTTTTGAT
>NZ_JCBDGX010000123.1:0-12197 GCF_059834345.1 Vibrio sp. R11-SG3-ISO3-SZ | reverse complement strand
TTTTATCGTAGAGCGTTTTTCTTGGCACTTGCAGCAAGGTCATGGTGTCATTGATGCGTCCGGAAGTGCTGGCAAGCGCTTGTTCAATCACTGCTTTCTCAAACTCTGCCACTTGCAGGGCAAGCGGTGTTGCTTCGGCACTCGACTGGCTCGGATTGAGGTGACCAAGGTTACCAAGCAGCACAAAGCGCTCGGCGCTATTGCGCAGTTCACGCACGTTACCCGGCCAATCATGGCACATCAGTGTTTGCAGATCGGCATCGGGCAAGGCATTCGCGGCTTTGCCATATCGCGCGGCGGCAACCAGGAGAAAATGGTGGAATAGGGCAGGGATGTCCTCTTTTCGTTGGCGTAAAGGCGGTAAATCCAAGGTAACAACATTGAGTCGGTAGTAGAGATCCTCACGAAACGTCCCTCGAGCTGACGCTTGCTTTAAATCCACTTTGGTGGCGGCAATGACGCGAATATCCACCGGGATTAGGGTATTTGAGCCAACTCGTTCAATCACTCGCTCTTGCAGCACGCGCAGTAAACGAATTTGCGCCTGCATCGGCATGGATTCGATCTCATCAAGAAACAGCGTGCCACCTTGCGCGTGCTCAAACTTACCGATGCGTTTGGCCTCTGCGCCAGTAAACGCGCCTTTTTCGTGACCGTAGAGTTCACTCTCAATCAAATTTTCAGGGACGGCGCCACAGTTGATGGCGACGAAATTTGCCTCACGACGAGAGCTCTGCTCGTGAATGGAGCGCGCAACCAGCTCTTTACCGGTTCCTGTCTCGCCAAACAGCAGAATATCGGCGTTGGTGTCCGCGATGTGTGCAATGGTATCGCGCAGTGTTTGGATGCTAGGGGTGTCGCCGATAATCCTTGGGCCCAGTGTATTACTGGCCTTAAGGCTGCGCTTTAGTGCTTGGTTTTCGAGCGTTAAGGCCATTTTGTCCAGGGCGCGCTTGGTGGTGTCAATCAAACGGTCAATGGCAAAAGGTTTTTCAATAAAGTCATAAGCGCCGTTATGCAGCGCATTGACTGCCATGGTGATGTCACCATGGCCGGTAATCAGGATCACCGGCACATCCTTGTCTTGATGCAAAACGGAAGTCAGTAAGTTTTCCCCGGATAAACCGGGCAAACAGATGTCGGTGATCAGCACCTTTGGCATGCCATGCTCTTTGATGGCCAAAAGAGCATCTTCAGCGCAGGCAAAAAAATCGGCAGAGATCCCCTCGAGCTCGAAGCTCTGTTCAATGGCAATGCGGATGTCACTTTCGTCATCAATAAAGAATACGTCGTGCATTAGAGTTCCTTTTCAACAAGAGGGAGCGAAACAGTAAATCGTGCGCCGCCAAGGGGAGAGGTCCCAACGGTGAGCTCACCGTGCATGGTCTCAACAATGTGCTGAGAGATAGAGAGCCCAAGACCCAGTCCGTTTTTCTTGGTGGTGTAAAACGGCTCGAAGAGGTGAAGGGCCGCTTGTTGATCGATGCCAGGGCCATTGTCGTCTATGGCAATCTGCACCTGTTTATCCACTACCTTGGCGCTAAGGCGAACCTTACGCGTGTCGAGAGATTCGACCGCCTGCGCGGCGTTGGTGATCAAATTGATCAGCACTTGCTCAAGCTGGATTGCGTTGATGTCCACTTTGCCCAGTTCGGGCGCCAGTTCAACCTCGAAGTCGACTCGATACGATTTGATTTGCGGTGCGACCAACTCTTTCACCGAGGTGATCACGGGGGTTAGCGCCATAATGGAGACATCATTGCTGTCAGATTTGCGCGTAAAGGATTTCAACTGGCTACTGATTTTGGCCATTCTGTCGGTCAGTGAGGAGATACGCTGCAAGTTATCATCAACGCGATCGAGGTGGCTTTTGGCCAGAAAGCGGCGAGCGTTGTCAGCGAAACTGCGAATCGCCGCTAACGGATTATTGAGCTCATGGCTGATACTGGCCGACATCTGACCGAGTACCGCCAGTTTTGCTGCTTGAATGAGCTCATCTTGCGTTTGGCGCAGCGCGGCTTCCGTGCGTGAGCGTTCAAGAACCTCGGCGTGGAGCTCGGCGGTGCGTTCCATCACTAAGAACTCAAGTTTTTGTTTGGCTTCCGCTTGGAGGCGCTCAAATTGACGTTGCTTGAGTCGGCGCTGATAGGTTAATTGCATGGTTAAAAAGACAATCACAAACAGCAGCGACCAAACCAGGCCAAAACTCAACACTGACCAAAATACGGTCACTTTTTCCGATAGAACACGAATGGTTAAGTTAAGTTCAGGCAGGGGGCGGCTGGAGACTAAATAGTCCCCTTGAATCCAACCGAGACGCCGGTTAGTCAGTTCCGATTGCGCAAGGTCAATGGCGCCGTTGAGGCCCAGCGATTGAATGTCAGTATCGAGGTATTGCCTGCTGTCGCGAATCGCCTGCCGCGTCGCATCGTCTAAATGGGTCAAGCTCTTAAATAACCAGTGAGGGTTGCTGGACATAAAAATGACATGGTTCTGATCGGTGGCGACAAAGGTGTTTACTTTGCTGCTCCAGTTCTCTTCGATGGCAGAGAGGTCCATCTTGACCACGATGACGCCCACGACTTCAGCGGCATAGACGACAGGGTAGGAATAGTAGTAACCGCGCTGCCCAGAGGTGGATCCCAAGGCGAAGTATTGGCTCGCTCGACCTTGAATCGCTTCAAAATAATAGGGACGCCAGGCGAAGTTTCGGCTGACAAAGGAGCGATCTAAGTTCCAGTTGCTGGCAGCAATGGTGGTGCCCCAACGATCCAATAGATAGGTATCGGCGGCGAGAATCGTATCGTTAACGTTTTGCAAAAAGCGATTAGTGAGTTCGACTTGAGCGGGGTTGCCCGGTTGTTTCAGTGCCGCGAGCAACTCGCCATCTTTGGCAATCAATTTGGGCAAATGCGCGTATTTGTCCAGTTTGTTAATAATGTGACTGGCAAAGCGATCAAGCTGCTCTTGCTGCTCCGCATGTTGGGCATGGTAACGATACTCCCACATCCATTGTGAGCCAGCGAGCAACGTCAGCAAATAGAGAATAAACACAGACAGATTGGCGCGGCGAAACGACGACATAATACCCTGACAACTCTTAAAATTACGCCTCTCTATCGTACTGTTTTTTGTTACTGGAGTGTTTAAGTTATTAACGAAATTGCGCAGCAAAACCGGACTTGGATCTAGTTTTTCAGTCTATAAATAAAAAAACGCTAGTGAATCTTGAAAAACCAATTAATGTCCCCATTTCTGCTATCAAAGGCCGTCATATTGATGCTTTTTTTAGCACTTAAGTGGGTTTTTAGGAGAATGCAGCCCGTATCACTGCGATTAGCTCGACAGCTATGCATCGGGTCGGTAGAATGCTGCGTCTAAATTTTTGTCCTGAGACTAATTGGAGATGGCTTTGACCTCGCTTTTTAGTGTGGTGAGAAGAGATCGCTGATTAGTCCGGTAGTCCACATTGTTGGTTACCGATACTCGAATTACGAAATGTGTTCATCGAGCACACAAAGGATGGACCGAATTAGTGGCGTGCGGTGGTGACACTCTGCTCTGCTAATAAGGAACATAAGCTCAGCTTAGCTGAGCCTGTATTGAGGTTATTGAATAATGCAAGTTACTGTTGAAACGCTAGAGGGCCTAGAGCGTCGTCTAAACATTACTGTTCCTGCTGCTAACATCGAAGATGCTGTAACAGCTGAACTACGCAACATCGCAAAAAACCGTCGTTTCGATGGTTTCCGTAAAGGCAAAGTGCCTCTAAAAATGGTTGCTCAGATGTACGGCAAAGCGGTACGTCAAGACGTAATGGGTGAAGTGATGCAACGCCACTTCATCGAAGCGATCGTTAAAGAGAAGATCAACCCAGCAGGCGCTCCTACTTTCGCTCCAGTAGAAGCAAAAGAAGGCGAAGACCTAGTTTTCACTGCAACGTTTGAAGTTTACCCAGAAGTTGAACTGAAAGGTCTAGAGAACATCACTGTTGAAAAACCAACAACTGAAGTTCAAGACGCAGATGTTGAAGAGATGATCGACACATTGCGTAAGCAACAGGCAACTTGGAAAGAAGTTGACGAAGCTGCAGAAGAAGGCAAGCGTGCGACTATCGACTTCGTTGGTTCTATCGACGGCGAAGAGTTCGAAGGCGGTAAAGCAGAGAACTTCCCTCTAGAAATGGGCGCAGGTCGCATGATCCCAGGTTTTGAAGACGGTATCGCAGGTAAGACTGCAGGTATGGAATTCGAAATCGACGTGACTTTCCCAGAAGATTACCACGCTGAAAACCTAAAAGGTAAAGCAGCGAAATTCGCTATCAAACTGAGCAAAGTTGAAGCGCGTGAACTGCCTGAGCTAAACGACGAGTTTGTTGCTAAGTTCGGTGTAGCAGAAGGCGGTGTTGATGCTCTGAAAGCGGAAGTTCGTAAGAACATGGAGCGTGAGCTGAAGCAAGCGGTTAAAAACCGCATCAAAGAGCAAGCGCTCGACGGTCTAGTGAAAGAGAACGATATCGACGTACCAGCAGCGCTGATCGACCAAGAAATTGGTACTCTACGTCAGCAAGCGGCTCAACGTTTCGGTGGCAACCCAGAAGCCGCTGAACAGCTTCCACGTGAACTGTTCGAAGAACAAGCGAAGCGTCGCGTTGTCGTTGGTCTTCTTCTAGGTGAAGTGATCAAGTCTGAAGAGCTAAAAGCTGACGACGAGAAAGTGAAAGCACTGATCGAAGAGATGGCGACAGCGTACGAAGATCCAACTGAAGTGGTTGCTTACTACGAGCAAAACGAGCAAATGATGAACAACATGCGCAACGTTGCTCTAGAAGAGCAAGCAATCGACGCTATCATCGCTAAAGCTCAGGTTTCTGAGAAAGCAGTAAGCTTCAACGAGCTTATGAACCAGCAGCCAGCTTAATAGGCAATATCTTGCGTAGGTAGTTGACTAAGCGTCGACTATTCTGCTAACAATGGTCCGTATGATATTATCATCCGGGCCATTTATTTTAGGGACATAAGAATATGAGCTACCAAGAAAAAAATGCAATGTCGCCGATTCTAGACGCGCTAGTACCCATGGTGGTTGAACAAACTTCCCGAGGTGAACGTTCCTACGACATTTATTCACGTCTACTTAAAGAGCGTGTAATTTTCCTGACTGGTCAAGTGGAAGACCATATGGCAAACCTTGTCGTGGCACAGCTGCTTTTCTTAGAATCTGAAAATCCTGATAAAGACATCTTCCTCTACATTAACTCGCCAGGCGGCAGTGTGACCGCAGGTATGTCAATCTATGACACCATGCAGTTCATCAAGCCTAACGTCAGTACCGTTTGTATGGGACAAGCGTGTTCTATGGGGGCCTTCCTGCTTGCTGGTGGTGCGCCAGGCAAGCGTTATGTATTGCCTAACTCACGCGTGATGATTCACCAACCGCTGGGCGGGTTCCAAGGACAAGCGTCAGATATCCAAATTCATGCGCAAGAAATTTTGACCATCAAGCAGAAGCTCAATAAGTTGCTAGCAGAGCACACGGGTCAACCGCTTGAAGTGATTGAACGTGATACCGACCGTGACAACTTTATGGCAGCCGAACAAGCCGTTGAATATGGTTTGGTGGATGCGGTATTGACGCATCGCGGTGAATAAGCCAGAGCAAATTGTTCTGCGCAATTATGAATGATTTGATGTACACTCAAATCATAAAGAGTAAAGGCTAAGAGGTTAGCGAATGACAGATAAAAGCAAAGAGAGCGGTAGTAGTAAGCTTCTTTACTGCTCTTTCTGCGGCAAAAGCCAGCACGAAGTTCGCAAGCTGATCGCTGGTCCGTCAGTTTACATCTGTGATGAATGTGTCGACTTATGTAATGACATCATCCGTGAAGAAATCAAAGACGTGCTTCCGAAAAAACAGTCAGAAGCACTGCCGGTGCCGCGCGAGATCCGTGCCCACCTTGATGATTATGTGATTGGCCAAGATTACGCTAAAAAAGTGTTAGCAGTAGCCGTTTATAACCACTATAAGCGTTTACGTAATGGGGACACGACCAGTGAAGGTGTTGAGCTAGGTAAGAGTAACATCCTTCTGATTGGTCCAACGGGTAGTGGTAAAACATTGCTTGCAGAAACGTTAGCGCGTTTCCTTGATGTACCATTTACTATGGCTGACGCGACTACGCTGACAGAAGCGGGTTACGTGGGCGAAGACGTAGAAAACATCATCCAAAAACTGCTGCAAAAATGCGATTACGACGTGGCGAAAGCAGAACGTGGTATCGTTTATATCGATGAGATCGATAAAATTTCGCGTAAAGCGGAAAACCCTTCAATTACCCGCGACGTGTCGGGTGAAGGTGTGCAGCAAGCGTTGCTTAAATTGATTGAAGGCACGGTCGCATCCGTTCCTCCTCAAGGGGGCCGTAAGCATCCACAACAAGAGTTCTTGCAAGTGGATACCTCCAAAATCCTCTTTATTTGTGGCGGCGCATTTGCCGGCTTGGATAAAGTGATTGAGCAGCGCGTCGCAACAGGTACAGGTATCGGTTTTGGCGCAGAAGTGCGTTCAAAAGATGAAACCAAAACTGTGGGTGAGCTGTTCACTCAAGTGGAGCCTGAAGATTTGGTTAAATACGGCTTAATTCCTGAGTTCATTGGTCGTCTTCCTGTAACGACGACGTTGACTGAGCTTGACGAAGAAGCCTTGATTCAGATCTTGTGCGAGCCTAAGAACGCATTAACTAAGCAGTACGCGGCACTGTTCGAGCTAGAAGATGCTGAGCTTGAATTCCGTGAAGATGCATTGCGTGCGATTGCGAAGAAAGCCATGGAGCGTAAAACAGGTGCTCGTGGTCTTCGTTCTATCCTCGAGAGTGTTCTGCTTGAGACCATGTACGAATTGCCATCAATGAACGACGTCAGCAAAGTCGTGATTGATGAGTCAGTGATTAAAGGCGAATCGGATCCGTTGCTGATTTATAGCAACGCCGATAACCAAGCCGCTGGCGCTGAATCTTAATCGGATTCACAAACTAAGATGGTGTAAGAAAGGGAGTAATCAATTACTCCCTTTTTTTTATTCTTCCATTGAATCCAACCAATTAGCCCCCATATACTGCTCATAAGACTAAGCGGAAGAGAGAAGAATATGAACTTGGAACGTTCCGAACGTATCGAGATCCCCGTACTACCTCTAAGAGATGTAGTGGTTTACCCGCATATGGTAATTCCTTTGTTTGTTGGTCGTGAAAAGTCGATTGCGTGCCTAGAAGCTGCAATGGACAACGACAAGCAAGTCTTGTTGGTGGCACAAAAAGAAGCTGACACCGACGAACCCACGAAAGACGATCTGTTTGAGGTAGGAACGGTCGCCACCATTTTGCAGTTGCTTAAACTCCCTGACGGTACGGTGAAAGTACTGGTCGAAGGTCAGCAGCGCGCGAAAATTCATCAGTTTTATGAAGAAGAGTTCTTCACTGCAGATGCAGAATTTTTGTTGACTGAGCCACTGGACGAGCGAGAGCAAGAAGTGATCGTTCGCAGCGCGATCAACCAGTTCGAAGGTTTTATCAAGCTCAACAAAAAAATCCCACCTGAAGTTCTAACCTCGTTAAGTGGCATCGATGAAGCCGCTCGTCTGGCGGATACGATTGCAGCGCACATGCCACTCAAGCTGGCTGAAAAACAGAGTGTGTTGGAAATTCTTGATGTCACTGAGCGTCTAGAGTTTTTGATGGGGCAGATGGAATCAGAAATCGATTTGCTTCAAGTTGAAAAGCGTATTCGTACACGCGTTAAGAAGCAGATGGAAAAGTCGCAGCGCGAATACTATCTGAACGAGCAAATGAAAGCGATTCAGAAGGAGCTGGGCGAGTCTGAAGACGGTGTTGACGAATTTGAGACGCTCAAGCAAAAAATTGCTGAAGCGAAAATGCCGCAAGAAGCGCGTGAGAAGACTGAGCAAGAGCTGCAAAAGCTGAAGATGATGTCGCCAATGTCGGCAGAAGCGACCGTGGTTCGTGGTTACATCGATTGGATGATTGGTGTGCCATGGAACAAGCGCTCGAAAGTGAAGAAAAACCTCGCCAAAGCAGAAGAAGTGCTCAACGAAGATCACTACGGCTTAGAGCGAGTGAAAGAGCGCATTCTTGAATATTTGGCGGTGCAAAATCGCATCAATAAATTGAAAGGACCTATCCTGTGTCTCGTTGGTCCTCCAGGTGTGGGTAAGACGTCGCTAGGTCGCTCTATCGCAGCGGCTACCGGGCGTAAATACACGCGTATGGCGTTAGGTGGGGTACGTGATGAAGCGGAAATCCGTGGTCACCGCAGAACCTACATTGGTTCCATGCCAGGCAAGTTGATTCAGAAAATGTCCAAAGTGGGGGTGAAAAACCCGCTGTTCTTGCTGGATGAAATCGACAAAATGTCATCGGATATGCGTGGTGATCCGTCATCGGCGCTCCTTGAGGTTCTCGACCCTGAACAAAACAACGCATTCAATGACCACTACTTAGAAGTGGATTACGATCTGTCCGATGTGATGTTTGTTGCCACCTCGAACTCAATGAACATTCCGGGGCCACTGCTTGACCGTATGGAAGTGATTCGTTTGTCGGGTTACACCGAAGATGAAAAGCTTAACATTGCGAAACGTCACTTGGTCGACAAGCAGATCAAGCGAAACGGTTTGAAAGCGGGTGAGATTGACATTGAAGACTCAGCGATCATCGGCATTATTCGCTACTACACGCGTGAAGCGGGTGTGCGTAGCTTAGAGCGTGAAATTTCGAAGATCTGTCGTAAAGCGGTGAAGAACATTCTGCTCAAACCGGATTTGAAGAAAGTGACGGTGAGCATGGATAACCTCAAAGAGTATCTAGGTGTTCAGCGCCATGATTACGGTAAAGCGGAAGACAGTAATCGTATTGGACAGGTAACAGGATTAGCGTGGACGGAAGTCGGCGGTGACCTGTTAACCATCGAAACCCAATCGATGCCAGGTAAAGGTAAGTTGACTCAAACCGGTTCATTGGGTGATGTCATGCAGGAATCGATTCAAGCTGCGATGACCGTGGTACGTTCGCGCGCTGAAAGCTTGGGTATCAACTCTGACTTTTACGAAAAGCGTGATATTCACGTCCACGTACCTGAAGGTGCCACGCCTAAAGATGGTCCGAGCGCCGGTATCGCGATGTGTACCGCTTTGGTGTCTAGCTTGACGGGCAACCCAGTCAAAGCTGAGGTGGCCATGACAGGTGAGATCACGCTGCGTGGTGAAGTTTTGCCGATTGGTGGTTTGAAAGAAAAACTGCTGGCGGCGCACCGTGGTGGTATTACAACGGTTCTTATTCCAAAAGACAATGAACGCGATTTGGAAGAGATTCCAAGTAACGTCATCGCGGATCTGAAAGTGATTCCGGTTCAATGGATTGATGAAGTCCTGAAAGTCGCACTCGAAAAAGACCCGTCAGGTGTTGAATTTGCTCACTAAAAAGAGTGATGTGCAGCAAAAATAAGTAAAAGATTACGCTGATTAGCCGAAAAAGGCTTGTCAGCGTTTTTTTTGGGCGCTAACGTTAGCTCTTAAAGCGCCAGCCCTTGTCTGATAAGGCTTGCGCTTATATTTGGAAATGAAAATGGAACACAGCTGTCTCATTAAAAATAAAACAGGCGGCACAAAGGGGAATCACAGTGAATAAAACACAATTAGTAGAAAAAATCGCAGAAAACGCAGACCTATCTAAAGCTTCAGCAGGTCGCGCACTAGACGCTTTCATCGAAGCTGTAGGTGACACTCTACAGTCTGGTGATCAAGTCGCATTAGTTGGCTTTGGCACATTCAGCGTACGTACTCGTGCAGCTCGCACAGGTCGTAACCCTAAGACGGGTGAAGAAATCCAAATCGCAGAAGCGAAAGTACCCGCATTCAAAGCCGGTAAAGCTCTAAAAGACGCTTGTAACTAATTCAGAAATTTGACTGCATTTGCAGTTTTTTCGAACCTTTTTAAATTATGCGCATCCTACTGATGCGCATTTCTTTTTCTGGTATTATCGCGCTAATAGTTTTTTTAGTTCAATTAAGTACTTGCTGCTCAAAATATAAGCATCTTGGGCAGAGTACAAGCGGAGAGTAGTTTCAGTATGATGGACCGATTACGCGAGGGCGTGAACAGCATCGCGGTTAAAATTATCCTAGGGCTTATCATCCTATCTTTCGTTTTTGCAGGTGTGGGTAGCTACATTGTCGGTGGCTCAAACAATTCAGCAGCAAAAGTAGGGAATGTTGAGATTGGTCGTGGTGAGTTTGAACAGGCTTACCAAAACGAACGTAACCGAATGCAAGCTCAGCTTGGCGATTACTTCTCAAACCTGTTGGCTGACCCAAGTTATGTGCAATCTTTCCGCAAATCTGTGTTGGATCGAATGGTCAACGATGCGTTGCTAGAGCAGCATGCTGAGTCATTGGGGCTACGCGTGAGCGATGCTCAGGTTCGTACGCTCATTTTGGACATGCCTCAGTTCCAAATTGATGGCAAGTTCGATCAGGACATCTACCAATCTGCGTTGCGTCGTGCGGGCTTCAGTGCTGAAAGTTTTGCTGAGTACTTGCGTCGTGACTTAGTGCGTAATCAGTTACTGACTGCCATCCAGAGCAGTGACTTTGTGCTTGATAATGAAATGGAAGCACAGGGCCAACTGTTGACTCAAACTCGTGATATTAAAAAGGTCACACTCTCTCTAGAAGAGTTTGCCAACAAAGCGAATCTGTCTGAAGAAGAGATTCAGGCCTATTACGAACAAAACCCTGAGCGTTACACTCGCCCAGAGCAAGTAAAAGTTGCGTACATCGAACTGTCTGCTCAGGCGCTTAAGGAATCGATTGAGATCAGCGATGAGCAAGCGAAGCAGTACTATGAAGAGCATCTCGATAAATACTCTTCTGATGAGCAGCGTAAAGTGAGTCATATCCTTATCCAAGGTGATGATGAAGTCAAAGCGCAGGCAATTTTAGACGAGCTACAAGCGGGTGCAGATTTTGCTACTTTGGCACAAGAAAAGTCAGACGACTTTGGCAGTGCAGAAGAGGGCGGTTCACTGGGTTTCATCGAGCGTGATGTGATGGATCCCGCCTTTGAAGAAGCGGCCTTTGCTTTGGAAAATGAAGGTGAAATTTCAGGTTTAGTGAAGTCAGATTTTGGTTACCACGTCATTAAGCTTGATGAGCGAAAAGACGCGGTCGCTAAGCCATTCGAAGAGGTTAGTGCGTCTATTAAGCAAGAGCTCACCGATCAGCAGGCCATCGATCAATTCTACGAACTGCAAAGTGAGTTAGAAAAAGTCGCCTTTGAGTACCCAGATTCACTGGATGATGCAGCAAAAGCGATTGGCGCCACAATCACAACGACGGATTTCATCTCGCAAGTGGACGCGCCTGAGGTGCTAAGATCGGCAGCCGTCATGCAAGCCATCATGAGCCCTGAAGTGAAAGAAGACGGCCTCAACTCAGAAGCGATTGAGATTGCTCCAGAGCACATTATCGTGGTGCGTGTTGAAGAGAGTCGTGATGAAACACTGCTGCCGCTTAGTGAAGTCCGCGAACAGTTGATGGTGTCGCTAGCTAAAGTCAAAGGTGAACAAAATGCCATTGAACTTGCTAAAGCAATGACCGAACAGTTAGAGCAAGGCGACGCATCACTATTGGAAGAGAATGGCCTGGCGTTCTCAGACGTAGAAACCATCGATCGCAGTTCTCCTTATGCTCAGACGGTATTTGCGTTGCCAAAACCTGCAGCGGGTGAAGTTCATTACGCTCAGACCAAAGACCTTAATGGCGACATTGTGATCGTTGAATTAAGCCAAGTCTCGAGTGAGTACGACGCTCAATTTAATACTCAAATTGGTAATCAACTGCTTCAGACGAGTTCACAACAAGAACTCAGTGGACTGGTGAGTATTCTTCGTAAAACCTACGATATCGAGTATTACGCGGTGGCTCAATAATCCCGCTGGCGTGCGAGGCATCGCACGCTAACCGTGTAATTGATAATCTCATCATAACGGGCTGCATCTGCAGCCCGTTATGTTTTCTACTTTTCGCACTTTCTCCTGAGGATACGCACGTTACTCTAGTAGCGGTAATTCAGTGAACTAAGGAGATCCTATGCGAGGGAAAGCATCCCCACTTTTAGCACGCTT
>NZ_JCBDGX010000122.1:0-2573 GCF_059834345.1 Vibrio sp. R11-SG3-ISO3-SZ | reverse complement strand
AAGTCGGTACTCAATGAGGAAACCCACTTCAAGTATCTAGGTACCCACCTCTAGGAACTAGGCACTAGAAACTAGGCACTCTCATCTAGGAACTCGCCTCTAGAAACTCACCCCTATATTACTTACACCTTCTTCTTTCAGCTCTAGGCGTAAGTCTTTAATCAAATCGATGTCGCGTTCGGTGGCCTCTTTTAGTGGTCTAAAGATCGCCCACTGCACATCCCACTCTGCGCATACGGCTTCGTTTTGCTTTTGGTTGTCATTGGTAATGGCGACGCCAGTTTGCGCTTCTTCGAGGTTGGCGACCGTCATCACGGAAAGCTGGCTGACTTTCTGCATGTTGTCGTAGAGGTAGTCTCGGTCAAGCAAGCCGTGCAATAGCGTCGATAAGCCGACACACGCATCAATGGCCGGGAACACGCCGTAGAAATCAAAATCTTCCGAGCTTGGGATCAGCTCTTCGAGTTTTTCAAGCTGGCGCTCAAAGTTCACCTTGGCGGTTTTTACCGTCAGTTGCTCCCAAATACTGTCTAGAATGTCACGGTAGATGCGCGGCTGCGCAAATTCGGTAGTTTCGCAAAATAGGGCATAGTTGGGGTACATACGTTCACACAGACACGCCATAAAGGTAATCTGTTTCCAAGGCTCTAACTTCTCTAGGCGAAGCTGAAGAGGATTTTGTAGCATAGTGGCTCACTGATTGCGCAAAGGAAAGGAATGAGGAGTCACGTCATCGACGTAAACTCGGCTAGCCAAGTTTACTTGATTAGAGCAAGGGAAAAAAGAAAAGCCCGATAAATTCCGCTCAGTGCGCCTCCCTTTGCCCGACCTTACGCATTCACGGCCCTTTTTTTTGGTTAAAGGGTCTGACCAAAACTAGAGCGCACCACCGAAAATGACGATGTAAGCCCCCAACTTCATGCCTTGTATTCGTTATCTCCCTTCGTTTCACGCAAAGTTTCTATCGATTATTGATCCAGACCTCACTATTTGTTCCGCAGTTCGGAATTAACCAAACTTTTTATTTCATTTATTAGCCAGCTAACAGTTTGGGCAAAATCCATAAGCCCAGAAAATGGATCACCACTTGGCTCACAGTTTTATTTTGAAACTTTCACAATAATAAATTCCGAATTATGGAATTTCACATTGGAGAGACGACATGCCTTTAGTATCCACAGACAGATTACAACAAGAATACGAACGTATTTTACTCGCTCGAGATATGAAACCGGAGATGGCCACCAAACTCGCTGCGGGTTTTGTAGAAATGGCAAACGAAGGTACTTATTCCCATGGTATCAACCGTTTTCCGGTGTTCATTGAGCAAGTGGATAAAGGTCAAATCAAATTGAATGCTGAACCAGAATGCGTCAACAGTATGGGCGCATTGGAGCAATGGGATTGCAATTTCGGCCCGGGCGTTTTAAACGGCCTGATTTGCTCAGAACGCGCGATGGAACTAGCCCGAGAATTTGGCATTGGTATGGTCGGGATGCGCAATTCAAACCACTGGATGAGAGGCGGGGCCTACGTGTTAAAAATGGCCAGAGAAGGCTTTGCCGGTATCGCGTCCACCAACTCTATCGCCGTCATGCCAGCATGGGGCGGCAAAGATCATCGCTTAGGTTCCAACCCGCTGATTATGGCGATTGCCGGCGATCCTCCTGTTGTGGTGGATTGCTCGATGACGCAATTCTCTTATGGCCAATTACAAAACTTCGTCCTCGCAGATAAAGAGCTCCCTGTGGTTGGCGGTTTTGACGACAACGGTGAGTTGACCAAAGACCCTCATACCCTTTGGGAGAACAAACGTCTACTGCCTATGGGTTTTTGGAAAGGCTCCTCGATGGCTATCGTACTGGACATGATGTTGACGGCCATCTCTGGTGGTTATTCCGTTCCCGCTCTGACCGAGGACATGGGGGGCGAGTTCGGTGTATCACAATTTCTTATCGCCATTGATCTAAGCAAAACCATGGACAAAGGTCGATATGCGCAAGAAATGCAGCGTATTCGCGACTATGTTCTGGCCTCTGAGCCCGCGGAAACTGGCAACGTCATGATCGCAGGATCAGAGATCAGCAATTTCATCAAAAAGCATGAAGCTGCAGGTGGTATCGAGATCAACGACGGCATTTGGCAACAAATCACGTCACTTTAGTTCGCTTAAGGTGAGGAAAGCGTTATGCAAAGTGTATTCAAGAGCATATGGAAATCGATAGACGTTCTCATGGCCATTATTATGGCGTGCATGATTGCGCTCGTGTTTACCAACGTGGTATTGCGCTACGGTTTCTCTTCTGGTCTTCGTCCCTCTGTTGAACTCTCTCGCCTTGGGCTTGTGTGGATTGTCATGCTTGGCGCTGCGGTTGTGCTGCGCCGAGGTGAACACCTAGCCGTTTCTGAGTTTTCCGAACGCTTAATGCCCAAAGCTGTGCCTGTATTAAGACGTCTGTGTTGGTGCATCGTCTTGATCGCTGTAGGCATGCTTTATGTCGGCGCTTATCGACAAATGATGGCGAACTGGTCTGATATTTCTCAATTGACAGGTCTGCCATCGGCGCTTTTCT
>NZ_JCBDGX010000121.1:0-10304 GCF_059834345.1 Vibrio sp. R11-SG3-ISO3-SZ | reverse complement strand
CTCCCTGTCTTGTTGGCTTTGCCACTGTTTGGCCTGTTGCAAGGCAAACATCACGGTCATGCGATGAAAATCCGCCACAAACACATCTTGCTCACTGAATTCGTCTAGAGACAACTCACTGAGATCAAGCAAGTGTGTCTCTCGCTCTGAAGCGCGTGCTTGATAAAGTTCGTGCCCTTTGAGGCTCTCTGGCGTTGGAAATTCAACGTCCACTTGGCTGGCAAGCCATTGGTTTTTCATCTCGGTGATGGCAGAGGCGGTATTGGGCATGGGATATCTTTTAACGTCATGAGTCTTATCGTCATGAGCTTAACGATAAGATCATGATGCGACAAGTTTTTCATTGAACTATTGGCTGCTTGAGCATAAAACAGATAAGCTTGGTTCATAATTAGCTCGACAATCACAAAACTCAACCATTATTTAAGAAAGGATAGCGGCCATGCGGATAAAATTACTTGGCGTTGCCATGGCTTCACTGCTGCTCACCGCGTGTGATAGCAACGAAGTGGGTGACGTTTCACTCGGTCTATTTACATTGAAAGACATTAAGATCACCTCACTGCAAGATGAGGTGGTGACAGGCGTGACCTGCCACATCGCATCCATTGAAGCGAATCTTAGCCTCTCCGATCCAAGCGACAGTTCCATTTCATGCCGTCAAACCGGCGAAATCACCACGGATATGATTGCAAAAATCGATAAGAGCGCGTCGGGTGAAGTGGTGTTCAAAAAGTCAAAAAGCATCTTCTTCAAAACCATGAAAGTGCGCCGCATCTACGATGCCGACACACAGTCCCTCCTCTATCTTTCGTACACAACCAAAGAAACCGAAGGTAGCTTCAAACACAGTCTGTCGACCGTGCCACTTTGGGGTACCGATGCGTATGTGGAGGCCCCTGTCGCTGCACAGTAATTGCGCTAATCACACGCAGACTGACCCGCCCTATATCCAAGTCATGCTAGGGGTGGGCAGGCTTAAGGCGAGCTGTTTTGGCTCGCCTTATTTCTTAAATCAACAGCCGACTTTAAGCCAATCTCGACTGTCTCCCTGTCCGACATGTTTCTTTGATCAAAATCTCATTGTTATGTAATTTTTATGAAATTTGAAAGACACTTCTGTGTTAAACTGGCGAAAATTTTTTACTGTCCTTTTTGAGCATGAAATTTCCTGGCCAACGTAAATCTAAGCACTACTTTCCTACTGACAATCGCGATCCATTGATCAATCAGATGAAGCAAGCACCGAAGCTCTACCGCCCTATCGTGGTCGGTGTCGGTCAAACCATCGTTGATATTGAAGCGCGCGTCGATGATGATTTCCTCGCTAAATACGAGCTGAGCAAAGGACACTCACTCGTACTCGAAGAGGACAAAGCCGATGCGCTATATCAAGAGCTGGTGGAACGCGAACTGATCACACACCAATACCCCGGTGATACCATCGGCAACACCCTACACAACTACTCCGTGCTTGCGGACAGCAAATCGGTGCTGCTGGGTGTAATGTCGAAGAACATTGAGGTTGGCTCCTTTGCCTATCGCTATTTGTGTCGCACGTCCTCTCGTATGAATCTCAATCATTTGCAAATGGTCGAGGGATCGATTGGCCGCTGCTATACCTTGATCTCTGAAAATGGCGAACGTACGTTTGCTATCAATGAAGGTCACATGAATCAGCTGCGTCCGGAAAGCATTCCTGAAGAGGTGTTTGATAAAGCCTCGGCACTGGTGGTCTCTTCTTACCTAATGCGCGGTAAGCCAGAAGATCCGATGCCAAAAGCGGTCGCACGTGCAATTGAAATCGCCAAGCAAAAACAGGTGCCTGTTGTGCTGACCTTGGGTACCAAGTGGGTGATTGAAGGCAACGCGGCGTGGTGGCAAGAGTACATCAAAGAGAACATTTCAGTGATCGCGATGAACGAGGAAGAAGGCGAAGCGCTTACCGGTGAGAAAGATCCTCTGCTCGCGGCTGATAAAGCGCTAGAATGGGTCGACCTCGTGCTGTGTACAGCGGGGCCTATTGGCCTTTACATGGCGGGCTACACCGATGAATCAGCAAAGCGTGATACGGAACTACCGCTATTGCCGGGCAACATCGCCGAGTTTAATAAGTATGAATTTAGCCGCGCGATGCGCAAACAAGACTGTCTGTCGCCTTTGAAAGTTTACTCGCATATTGGTCCGTACCTTGGTGGTCCACTCGAGATCAAAAACACCAACGGCGCAGGCGATGCGGCATTATCAGCCTTGCTCCATGACATGGCAGCCAACAGCCACCACAAGATGAACGTGCCCAACTCGTCTAAACATGACTTGCCGTTTTTGACTTACTCATCATTATCACAGATCTGTAAGTACGCGAACCGCGTAAGCTACGAGGTGCTCACGCAACACTCGCCGAGATTGGGTCGAGCATTACCAGAGCGTGAAGACAGTCTCGAAGAAGCCTATTGGGATCGATAATGTCGCGCTAAATACAATTTAAAGTTGCGATAAACCTGCTTTAAATACGTGATAAACGCACAAGAGCTTCTTTAAATACGTAATAAACGCGAAATACTTATAAACGCGATAGTGACAAGCTATCGCGTTTTTTATTGATCGCCTTTAACTGGCGCGGGGTAAAAGACCAAGGCGTCCCCTTCCACCATGACACAATCCATTCCGCCTGCATGTGCGGCTTGACGGCCGAGATGCGTATCTTCAAACACCACACACTGAGACGGCTCTAGCTTAAGCTGCTCCGCCGCCAGTAAAAACGTATCCGGGTTCGGTTTGTGATGCTCAACATCACTGGCAGTGACAATCGCATCGAGTTTCCCGATGAGGTTCGCTTTTTCCAGCAAGCGCATCGCGCTCTGCCTTTGACTGCCTGTCCCTACCGCCAGTGGCTTTTTACCGTAGAAGTGGTCGAGAATCGCCATCGTGGCTTGTATCGGCTCTCCATGATCATCAAGGCTGCTAAATGTCGCCATCTTAAATTGCGCCACTTCGTTGGGATCTAACGTCAAGCCGTACTTGCTGTTCACTTCAGCGACGATTTTAAAACTCGGCATGCCACCTAAGCCGTGCAGCCATTCGCGCGTAAAGGGAAACTGGAAATGTTCGGCCGTCTTTTCCCACGCCAACAAGTGTGCGGGCATGGTATCAATAAGGGTGCCATCCATGTCAAAAATGAGACCTTGATACGAATGTAATAATTCCTTCATATAAAATTCACAAAGCTAAATGGGTTAAGAAACTAGTTTTTTAGTAGTAGTCATGAGTATGATTGACAAACATCTCAGTACTGAACTTGCTTGAGAGTATGCACATTACTATAACAACAATAATGAGTTACACCTTTTTTAGGAAGCAATTATGAACATAAAGAGTAAGCTCTATTCTCTAGGGGCAGTCGCCATCGTCGGTATCGGCGTGTTGTTGCTCTCCACCACCCAATTTGCCAAAGTGACCAATGAACTCAATCAAGCGAATCTACTCGTCGCTCAGCTTGAAGTCCGCTTGCTCAATTTGCGTCGTAACGAGAAAGATTTCCTGCTCAGAAAAGACGCCAAATATCTCACTTCGTTCAATGACAATATTGATAAGTTTTTAGCCAAAGAGGCAACGCTATCGACTCTCTTAAAGGCTCATGAACTGCCGTCTTCTAAACAATTACGCACAGACATCCTCGCCTATCAAAAAGGGTTTTCTAGCTTGGTGTCCGCCTTTCAGGCCTATGGTCTCAATGATGAAGACCAACTGCTTGGTCGCTACAACCAAGCGTTAGACGCCATTCGCCCATCACTCGACAGTGACCAATTGGTTCAGCTCGCCGATTTTAATGAGAAAGTGCTAGAAGGTGAGTTCGACTCTTCCTTGCTACCGCCGAATGCCTCATCACTGCTCAATGCGGCGCAAGCGCTGGTCGTTCAACACAAAAAGGTCGGCCTAAAATACAATGAGGGGCTACTGGGGCAGACACGCGGCCTGTCTCACACGGTCGAGGACCAATTTAAAAGCTTCTCTTCAGCGCTCAGTGAAAACTCGGCGCAAACCCAATCTCGCCTAGCGACCCTCAAGTTAAGTGTTACCGTGATCGTCTCTTTAGTTATCATTGGCTTTATCTGGCAAATCGCTCGCTCTATCAACACCCAAGTATCCACCTTGCTCTCTCTGATTCAGGAGATCGCGCGGACTAATAATGTCGCACTGCGTGCCAATCTCAAAGGTAAAGATGAGTTGGTCGCCATCAGTCAATACTTCAACCGTCTCCTCGATAAACTTGAAGGGCTGATTTCAGGAACTCAAGAGAAATCGGCGCATCTATCATCCACGACCGGTAACATGCATCAAGAACTGGAAAATGTCATTGTTCAGTTTAATGTCCAAGCGGATCACACCTCCACGATGGCCACATCGGTTCAAGAGATGGTGTCGACCATCAATGAGATTTCAGAAAGTACCTCAGTGGCGGTGGAGGGCGTTCATCAAGCGTCGATCAATGCACATAAAGGTCGTGAGGTGGTGGAATCCACGGTGCGTAATATTGATCAGCTGTCGAGCATTCTAGGCGAGAGCCAGACCTCTATCCAATCGCTCAACCATCACGTCGACAAGATTGGTGATGCGGTCAACATCATTCAAGGTATTGCTGAACAGACCAACCTACTTGCGCTGAACGCCGCGATAGAGGCTGCACGTGCCGGTGAGCAAGGACGTGGATTTGCCGTGGTGGCCGATGAAGTGCGCGCATTGGCAAGCCGAACGCATCAATCGACCGAAGACATCACCAAAGTGGTGAGCGCGATTCAGTCACAAATGTCCGAAGTGGTCACCAATATCGATAAGTGTAACGAGCAAGGCGCTGAGACCTTGAAAGCATCGGAAACATTGGATGCAAGTTTGGAGCAAATCATCTCCGATATGGACAACATCCAAGCCAACTCGGAGCGCATCGCCTCGGCGATTGAAGAACAAGGGATTGTGATGAATCAAGTCAGTGAATCCATCACCGAGCTCAACTCGATTTCAGAGGGCAATATGGAATCAGCCAAACTCTGTTTGCTCGAAGTCGATAACGTCTCTGCTCAAGCGATTGAGATGGACAAAGCGGTGGCGGAGTTCAAAACCAAGTAACGTACCTATTAGAGCTATGAGGTAAAAAGGCGCGCTCAACGATTGGGCGCGCCTTTTTATTTCGCTCTATTGAGTGACGTTGGCATTTTGCTTACTTCTGAGTTCATCAATGACATAGCTTGGGGCGACTTGACTTAACTCATCCATACATGGCTCGGATTTATCATGATCGTAACGGATATAAATATCACAAAGAGCATATAACTGTTCTGGAGCACCTGATATAAGGTAAGCAGTCTCAAAAGACTGAGTCGATTTTTCAATATCCAACGACTCTTGTAACACACCGTTTAGATACCAGTAGTAACTATTATCTTTCGCAAGGTTTGCGGCGATGTCCATGTCTTTCGCTGCCTGCTTTCTCTCATCTGTGCGAACCAAGGCTAACGACTTCGAATAGTACAACGCGGCGGCTTCGGGATTCAGTTCCAGTGCCTGATCCAAGATCGCGATAGCCTTATCATTCAGTTGCTGTGCACGATAGTTGTCTGCATAAGCGAGCCAAAGCTCTGTCGAGTATTGATCATTCTCTACCAAATTCACATAGATAGGCTCAGCGAGAGTCCATCGCTCTGTCCAACGGTACACGTTTGCCAGCAACAATAAAGACTCTGGATCATTTTGTTCAGCGAGACTTGTCTCAAGCTCTTTGAGCGATTCAGACAGTTGCTCTCTCTGCGATTGACTTAACGCATTGAAGTCTTGAACCAGGTTCGCACTCGCTCGTACGCGAACTATCTGCTCGGCATCGGTAAGCAAAGGAGAAACCATGCGCCAGCGATGCTCAATCGGGTATACCTGAGAGCCGACAATCGCACCATGACGAATCACAGCGCTCTCATCTTTTAAGCCACGAGCAACGGCAACGAGTGCGTTCTCACTCGGGTAACTCGCAAGCGCCATCAATGCCATTGCTCTTTCTTCATCGTCCAAACGCGTGTCTTGGGCATTGTAGGCCAATTGAACCGGATTGATAGCTTGGGTTTCCACCTGTGGCATGAGTGGGCTCGGTGCCACTGCATTCGTTTGATTAGGCGCAGCAACCACAGTGGAAACGCTCAGCGCTGCAACAAGCAATGCGATAGTTGAAAATGGACGAGTCATAATATTACCCCTTATTCAATTCATTGCGTTGTTGCATCATTTCGCGAACAACGGAGTCACTATACTTACCATGAGCGACAGGATGACGTGTTGCACGCAAGATGTACGCGATACTGCGATCGACATGTGAGAAGAACTTTTTCCAACCTGCACACAAATAATTCAAGCCAGGTTCACCTTGTGCGGTTCGAATAAAGCGATTTTTGGGACATTCACCGTAGCAAGCAAACTGGTAATCACATTGCTGGCACTGTGTCGTCAACGTACGCGATTTAGCGAAACCAAATTTTTGTTGTTCGGCGCTGTAAGCAACATCATCGATTTTTTGCTCGTGGATATTACCGATTTTGTATTCTGGGTAGACGTAATGGTCACACGCGTAAAGATCGCCGTTAGGCTCCATGGCGAGACCTTTGCCACACAACTCACCCAGAGTACACAGTGGGTTTTTACGCCCCATCCAAGTTTCAATGCTCGCTTCAAAATATTGCACGAACACTTTGCCAATGTCGTGCTTCACCCACTCGTCGAATACCGCAATCAAAAAGTTACCCCATGCCATATCCGACACACACCAAGGCTCCATCACCGAATCTTTGTGACCCGGGATCAGGCGTTTATCGCCCTGCTTGGGTTGATCTCCTGCGGACCAAGTTTGCGGCGCCGTGGTGCGGAACGTTTTTTGTTCCACAATCGGAATGAATTGGATTTGCGGTGAACGCACTTCATCACGTAAGAAACGGTAGACTTCAAGCGGGTTCTGACTAGTGAGATTATTCACGCAAGTCAAGGTAGCAAAGTTCACCTTGTGCTTGTGCAGCAGGTCAACCGCCGCCATTACTTGCTTGAATGTGCCACGCCCTGCTCGGTTGGTACGGTAAGCATTGTGCAGCATCTCCGGGCCATCAATACTTAGGCCAATCAGGAAGTTGTTTTTGGCAAGGAATGCACACCACTCATCGTTTAACAAGGTGCCATTGGTTTGCAAATCGTTAGAAATCACAATGCCATCTGGCTTGTATTTATTTTGTAGCTCAACGATTTTTTCAAAGTAGTCAAGTCCGAGCATCGTTGGCTCACCACCCTGCCAAGAAAAGATGATTTCAGGGGTATTTTGTCCTTCAATGTAAGTTTTGATGTAGTGCTCTAGCGTCTCATCAGACATTCGCGGCGAGCAGCCTTTTTTATACTCAAGCAAGTCCTGTTTGCTGAGGTAGTAACAGTATTGGCAATCGATATTACACGCTGCACCGATGGGTTTCGCCATCACATGCATGCGCTTAGACGCCTTACCTTGAAACTGTGGACCTTGAGTAATTTGCATACATCACCTTTCATCTTTTTGTGTACCACTAGTGTACTGCGGGTATTCCGTGAGTTCATGTTATAGGGGTTATAACCAAAGCTTATGTTGTAAAGTGCTACTATCAATACACTCACATTACCAGAGAACAGATGATGAAAACGAGTCTATCCCTTCTTTCTATACCTCTATTTGTGTTTACTCTTGCCGGTTGTGCGAGTATACCTGCACATCCACTCGCTGAAAAAATAAATCAAGATATGGTCTGGGTTGAGGGCGGTGAGTTTGTCATGGGGAGTGACTCAGAAACAACAACCAAAGCAGAGCGCCCCGCAAGAAGCGTGAAGGTTGATGGTTTTTACTTATCTAAATTTGAGGTAACTCAAGAGCTATTTGAGTCAGTGATGGGCTCATCATTAAGTTTTTTCAAAGACCCTCAGGTACCAGTAAACAACTTAAGTTGGCAGCAAGCCACGTACTTTGTGGAGCAGCTCAACGAAATGACGGGAGAGAACTACCGCTTACCGACCGAGGCTGAATGGGAGTTTGCCGCTCAAGGCGGTATCCACAGTCAAGGTTATACCTACGCCGGTTCTAATAATATTGATGATGTGGCTTGGTACGATGCAAACTCTAACAACCGTGCCCATCCAGTAGGTCTAAAGCAACCGAACGAGCTTGGCTTATACGATATGACAGGTAATGTCGGTGAATTTGTTATTGATGCCTTCGACGATACCTTTTATCGATTTGGTCCAACCGATAACCCTAACAACGCTCAACACAGTGACCTCGGTCTTGCACATAAATCCGTCCGTGGTGGCAGTTTCGCCTACAGCGCAAACGAGTCAGAAAACTTCCGCCGCGACTTCGCTAGTCAAACCATCATTATGTCTGACATGGGTTTGAGATTGGCGAAAGATTAACCCTACGATAAAAGGAATGGTATGAAAACAGTATGGCTTGGTGCCGCCAGTGCACTTTTGATTTCTGCACCGTTTACGGTATTGGCCGAAGGGGCCAAGCCAAAATTGGTGTTACAAGTCACCGTTGATGGTTTACGTGGTGACCTCTTAGAGCGCTACAAACAGAACTTTGGTGAGGGTGGCTTCCGCTATCTGATGGATCAAGGTACACATTATACCAACGCCCATTACCAACATGGCAACACGGAGACGATTGTGGGGCACGTGTCACTCGCGACCGGTGCACCGCCTTCTGTTCACGGTATGGTAGGTAATGTTTGGTATGATCGACAATTAGAACGACTGGTGTACAACGTCGAAGACGCGAACTACTCCATGCTCTCTGCTGGTGCTGGCGTCGATAAATCCACTGAAATAGATCCCACACAGAAAACTGCGCTGCAGGACGGTCGATCTCCCGCGCCTATCCTCGCGAGCTCTTTCAGTGATGAACTGACTGTAGCATCAAACGGGCAAGCAAAAGTTTTTTCTATCTCGATTAAAGACCGTGGTGCGATTTCTTTAGCAGGTCACACCGGGAAAGCATTTTGGTTCTCTAAATCGCAGTCTGAGTTTGTCACCAGTGACTACTACTACGATCAATACCCAAACTGGGTGTCACGCTGGAACGAAAAACAGATCCCGAACCAGTATAGTGGCCAACGCTGGGAACTCAGCCTAGAGCGCGATCAATACACATTGGATGAGATCAGCCAAGAGAACAAACTAGACTTGGCGGGATTCGCTCGCACCTTCCCTCACCCATACGGGCCGTCAAGCTTTAAATATTTCTCTACCATGCTAACAGTGAGTCCAGCAGGTGATGAAATTACGGGCGATTTTGCCCAGACCCTGCTGCGTCAAGAGCGCCTTGGACAAAGTGGCTTTACCGATTATCTCGCGGTGAGTTTTTCTTCGAACGACTACGTAGTCCACCTGTACGGACCTGACAGCCTAGAAACCGAAGACAACTTGATTCGTTTAGATCGCACTCTGGCAAAACTATTTAAAACCGTCGATGACCACATAGGTCTGGAGAACACACTGATTGTCCTTTCAGCTGACCACGGTGTGCCTGAAGTGTCACCAAACGCTAGCCAACTCGGTTTTCGTCAAGCAAGCTACTTTGATGTTAACAACATCATCAATGACAACGTGTTAGCAAGATTAAAGAACGAGTTCGGTTTAGGTAAAGAAGCCGTACGCCTTTACGCGCAACCATACATCTATCTTGATCACGACGTGATTGCGAAGAAGAAAATCGCACTCGCGGACGTACAAGCCGCTATTGCTGAAGAAGTTCGCAAAGTGGAAGGCGTTGCTTATGCGGTCACATCAAGTGACGTAGCAGCGAACCGCCTACCCAATACGCGTGTCTTTGATATGGTGAAAAACAACTACCACCCAGATCGCTCTGGTGATGTGTACTTGGTGTTCGCACCGCGCACCTACATCAACGACATGGATGGCCTCACCATCGCATCAACCCACGGTTCACCTTGGCGTTACGACACTCACGTTCCGGTGATCTTTGCTGGCCATCAGGTACCGGCTCAAGTCGTCAACCGCGACGTGACGCCTTACGACATCGCACCAACGTTGTCTAACTACTTAGGCATCACCCTACCGAGTGGCGCCACTGGGCATGTGCTAACGGAAGTGAAGAAGTAACCGTTCAAGAACTCTAAAGAAAAGGGCTTGCATTGAAGCCCTTTTAAATTTGGCATAAAGCACTAATACCCTAACGCCTTCACCGCCTGTTTCAACTGCGTTCTTAACCATTCGTGTCCGCTTTCTTGAGTGCGGCT
>NZ_JCBDGX010000120.1:0-11821 GCF_059834345.1 Vibrio sp. R11-SG3-ISO3-SZ | reverse complement strand
TTATCCAGCGCTGCTAAGCTCAGCCCCATCAGACTTAATATGACGTAAATCAGATTGGACGTAGTGGTATTAATGGTTTGCAGTCGAGCAGGATTAGAAATAGAAATGAAATACCCCACAAAAAGTGGGGTAAAAATAAACAACATCCCTGAGAACATGGTACTTCCTGTGTTGAACTTTATAAGCCGCTGGCGTTCATCAATTCGCCTATTTGAGTATTGAACTCACTATCACTCATATTAGTCAACTTGTACAGTATATCTGCGCCGGTAATATCAAATTCGACCACATGTTCATCTAGGTTTTCATCTTGCCTGCGGAACATTAATATATGATTGGCCATTCTCGCTACATCGAGATAACTCACGGCATGAGTCACTTGAGCGATTTTATGATTAGCTGAGACTTCGAGGAAGTCGTTGTCAAACCCCCAAGTCTCGAGCACCAATTTACTGGCATTGGCGCACTGGTTGTCGAAAATCTGAAATGCGATCTGCTCGTTAAGGTAGTTGCCTTGCTCAAGGTAGTGATGGTACTCATTTACGATGCAGAACAGGCCAATGTCTGCAAGCAAACCGGCCAGAAGTGCTTTGTCGCTCTCTAAGTGGGCGTAGTAGTTTTCGCCTGATTCCTGAAAGCCTTTAACGACCATGACCATAGTCGCGGCTAATTCACGGGAGTTGGCGGCGCTATTGACCAACATGCGCTTACAGTTTTTACTTAGGTTGACGTTGTGCTTGAGTTGTTCAATGGCTTGTGCAGTGACAATATCGCGAACGCGAAATATCCCTAAACGTGACACGGCGGTAACAATATCGGTGCACGTGATGTTACGCCGATTAAAGATCACAGAGTTGGCCACGCGGATAACCACAGCGGCAAGGCCTGGGTCTTCGAGTAGTGCGTCGGCGATATTGAGTACCGTTGTGGTGTCTGACGTACAGAGCTTCTGAATTTTGAGCACAACGTCTGGGATCGGAGGCAGAGCAATTTTGCGCGATTTGATCGCTTTTTCGATCATCTCAGAAAACTCAGATTCAATCCCTTGAATGAGGAGCTCTTTATTTTCTGGAAGCCAATAGAAAGATAAGTGGTTCATACGTTGTCATTATTTTTGTTCGCTCGTCACAGTTTACCGTTGATGCGTCTGGATTAGCAATTGCTGAACTGCGTTTTTCTATTGAACTGGGAGCGCGGTTTGTTTTCGCTGCGCAGTGATCTTGCACAAAAAGCGATGTTGCCCTCACTCTGAATAGCTTTTGACCACCCCAAAACCGATTATGCGCCTAGTTACATTTAAAAAATGTGAACTGGGCACGGACTTATTTTGCGTCGTTAACTATCATCTGATTAAGTGTCGTGAGTCAAACAAATACAAATATAGCTCTAACGTTTGATTGACACTCCTTTTTTCGCTTTCTTCTGCTGCTATCTGGTGATCACTACTAATCGGGGTTTTTAGATTAAGGATCAATGGATATGACAGAGCAATTGTTCATTCAATATATCGCTAAGTTTGGCGACTACTATAAGCGTGCAATGTTTGGCGGCGTAGGGCTGTTTAAAGATGACGCCATGTTCGTGCTGATCAGCGATAACACCATCTATTTGCGTGGTGGTTCATCACTTGACCAACGTCTCATGTCATTGGGCTGTGAAAAATACGTTCATGTGAAAAAGCAAACCACCGCGACGGTCAATTATTACGACATCACTGGATTGTTCGAGAGCGAGCACCCTCAGCTTGACCGATTAATTCATCGTTCACTCGACGGTGCGCTGGCGGCAAGAAAATTGAGATTGTCTCCCACCAATAAACGCTTGCGTGATTTGCCCAACATGCAATTGACGTTGGAGCGAATGGTGAAAAAAGCCGGCATCGATGATGTGGATACTTTCGTCAAGCTCGGCGCGCCGACGGTCTACGCCAAAGTGAAGAAAGCGTACGGCAGCGATGTGGATGTGAAACTGCTGTGGAAGTTTGCTGGCGCTATCGACGGCATTCATTGGAAACTCATTCAAGAGCCGCGCAAACAGCAACTGTTGGAGAGTTGCCGTTAGCGCATGATGCCTTGAAGAGCGGATAGCAGTCAGTTTCAGACATTAGCCAAACAAAACGCCCCTCCTAATTGGAGGGGCGTTCATGTATCTGCTGTTCAAACGATGTCTAGACCGACACTCGGTCAGTTTTTCCAGTCATTGAGCTTGAATGTGAGCGTATGCGCAGCCCCTTTTAACTCCAGTCCTTGGTTGGTGAGAGTCATTTCACTCCAATCCGACAGTGTTTGTGAGAAGGCTTGCTCAACTTGCATGGCGTCATCACCACACATCTTCATTGTCATCCCCATTTTTTCAATGCGGAACTGGTTGTCTTTTAACTCACCTTGACCAAAGAAGTTGTTACATCCAGCATGGCCGTTCGCTGTCATTTTCTCACCGATTTCAAGACGCGGTGTAGATTCACCTTCTTCAAGGCTGATGGCTTGACCGTCGATAGCGAGCAGTTCCCAGTTGTGGTGCTGAAGATCTTGCGTTGTTATTGGGGTAGGGGCGTCTTGACTGCTTGCACACGCTGTCACGACGAAGGGCAGTGCGGTTGCGGCAAATAGCGTTTTTAGACTAAGCTTCATGATATCAACTCCAAAAATCAAACGTGTCGCAAAACGCGACGGTGCTTGGCGAAAGTATAATGCAAACCAAGCGGTTAATGTCAGAAGTGAGTCATAGTTTAGCGGCGGTTGTTCACTATCTTTGCGATCAACAAGCCAAGTTGCAGCGGACAGAGTGAATTAAGGCGTACTATGGAGCAGCTCGAGTTTTTTCAAGTCCCCAGTCCTTGCGTTGGTGTGTGTACCGTGGACGAACGTGGCTATTGTCAGGGGTGCATGAGAAAGCGTGAGGAACGTTTCAACTGGTTGTCGATGTCGCCCGCTCAGCAGTTGCATGTGATCAAGCTCTGCCGTCAGCGCTACCTGCGAAAAATCAAGAAACAGGGCTCAGACGCATCACCACCTGAGCCTCCTGTCGATCCGCAACAATCGTTATTTTAGTCCCCACTGGTCACTCACCCAACCACCAGCATGTTCGTCAAAATGACAGCCGATAAAGCGTCGATTTGTCTCAGGGGAGGCATCGGCTTTGGGTTTTGCATCTAACATGTGCTGGATATGGTTCACCATGGGATCGCCGCTGTGTAAGCGTTCTTGCCGAGTTGCGACTTCTTTAATCAGTTGCAGACGGTACGAGTTACTAGCACGTTTCATTTGGGCGATCCTCCACGGTTATGACACTAATATGAAAAATTAGTTACTGGTTAAAAAAACGTCAATGCGCCGAAGGGATGAATCGAGGAAATTTCTCAAAAAAAATGTGTTTTAGAGTGGGTCAAAAGAGAGACATCATGAGGTAACCATCGGGAATAGTTAGCCTTCTGTTTCTCGCTTGAGTCTCCGTGATTGAAATAAAAAGTTCATAATTTATTTTGCTTAACGCAATCAACTTTTGGGTGAGGGGCAATCAAAAACGCCTTGCGATAAGCAAGGCGTTGGATAGGCGTTGTTGTTAGGATTGGCAACGCTGCGACGTAATCAATTCATCGATCATTAACTGACCGCGAGTATTACGAATCTTGATGCGATAACTCATTCCGACTTCCATATTGGCTTTGGTGTCTGGGTTAGTGCAGTAGACATTGATACTTTGGTTGAGCAGTTGTGAAGCGGGTTTTGCGCCTCGAGCATCCGTATTGTAGACCATCATGATTTCAATCGTCGTCCCACTTGCGCTTGCTCGCAAGATGGAGAGTGGCCCCGCCTCAATCGGCAGTTCGGCAGAGAGCACGCTCGCGCGGTTTTCTGCAAGCAATTCGAGGTTACGTTGCTTTTCCGCATTGGATGAACAGCCCGCGAGCGTCATTACCATTAGCCCGAGCAAAGCCGCCGAGCGGCGCAGGATAGCCATGACCACTAAAACACTTTTTTAAAGGGTTTAACGATAACAGACTGATAGACCCCAGCGGTAACGTAAGGGTCGGCATCCGCCCAGGATTGCGCTTGCTCTAAACTGTCAAATTCGGCGATGACGGTTGAACCTGTAAAACCAGCTTCACCTGGATTCTCTGAATCGATGGCAGGCATAGGGCCGGCGGTTAACAGGCGGCCTTCGTCTTGCAGCGCTTGCAAGCGTTCTAAATGCGCAGGACGGACACTTAAGCGTTTTTCGAGTGAATCTTCAACGTCTTGAGAAAAAATGACGTACCACATAGTCAAAATCCTTATCGTGTGGAATAGGGAATTAATGTACCTTAAGTGTGGCGAAAACGACGCGCCGACACTAACAATTTGTGAAGCGAATCATCGCTCTATTGCACGAGGTCGCCCTTCGCTATCAATCGCTACATAGTTGAATGTGGCATCACAGACCATGTATCTGTCTTCAACGCCGTGCTCTTTGACGGGCTTGACCCACACTTGCAAATCAATGCTCATCGAACTGCGGCCAATCTTTTTACATTCGCCGTAGCAGCAGACCACGTCACCGACGCGGACGGGCTTTTTAAAGGTAATGCTAGAGACCGAGACTGTCACAATTCGGCCACTGGAAATCTCTTTTGCTAGGATCCCACCAGCAAGGTCGAGTTGAGACATGATCCAACCGCCAAAAATATCACCGTTGGCGTTGGTGTCGGCTGGCATAGCTAACGTTCTTAGGAGCAGTTGGCCCTTTGGGGCATTGTAGGTGTTGTTCATATTTTGCGGACATCGACAAACAAAACAGCGACCGGGGAGGCCGCTGTTAAATTGGAAAGTCAACAGTTTAGCAAACTTTGCGCTGTGAAGTCAGCTTATGAGTTGCTGGTGTTTGACTCATCTTTAGGCATTTGTTTGTAGATGTAGACGCCTGTAAGCAGCGTAAAACCAAAGGTAGCCGCCAAAAGGCCGAACACCTTGAAGTTAACCCAGACGTCAAGCGGCAGCTCATAGGCGACGTAGATATTGAGTGCGGCGCAGAACGCAAAGAAGCCGACCCAAGCCCATGTGACTTTAGCCCACACGCTGTCGGGCAGAGTGATCTCTTTACCAAGCATGCCTTTGATCGCTGATTTACCCATGGCGTGGCTCACCGCGAGTCCAATCGCGAAAACGGCGTAGACAATCGTCACCTTCCACTTAATAAAATTGTCATCGTGCAGGAAGATGGTCATGCCCCCGAATACCGCAACCATCACAAAGGTGATCAACTGCATTTTCTCGACTTTTTTGTAGACGAAATAAGTAATGGCAATCTGGATAGCGGTCGCGACTATCAAAGCGCCGGTGGCAGCGTAGATGTCGACCATTTTATACAGCGCGAAAAAGATGATCAGCGGAATGAAGTCGAGCAATTGTTTCATATCTAAATTCTATGATTGGGTAAAATTGCCCTAAGTCTAACCAAATTCAAGCGTCGGACATAGGGCTTAGTGACAATCTGAAACAACTCAGTGGGGTAGCTGTCGTTTGAAGTCCTCTAAATAGCCCTCTTCGCGCAGGCTCTCAACCGTAAACAGCAACTCCTCGTCACTCATGGCAAAGCAGCTCGATTTACCGGTCATCACATTAAGGTACTCGTGATATTCGAGTTCGCTGTAGTGGCCGAATCGGTCTTGAACTAGGGTCTTAATACCGTGGTGGATTAAGCGATAATAGGTGTGGCGATGATGTTCCATAACAGACCTCGTTTTTCACTCTGGTCACAGTGTGGCTATGCCTCACTCAACCTTGTCTAGAACTAGTAGAGACGAAGCATAGAGAGTGCCAACTTGTCGATGAGGTCTATCTCTTTGAATTATAAGATGAGTGCCAGAGTGCATATGTCATAAAACTGGCACGTCTCAAATTGCGAACCAAATTGAGATTAAATTCGGTTGTCGCCGGTGCTGAATGCGATGATCTGACTGATTTGTGTGAGGCTGCGTCCGCTCTCTTGCTGCCATTGAGTGAATGCGTCACTGGCGGCCTGTAACGAGCGCTTAGTGTCTTTGCCACCTTCAATGATTTTGCATTGGCGCAAATAGGCTTCTACATCGCTGGAGAGAATGAAGGTGTCGACCCCCATTTGGCGCAGGGTGTAAGGACCAGTGTTGCCGCCTAGACGCTGCCCATGAGTTTTTAAGTACCCCCAAAGCTCGGTGATACGCTCACTTGGCCACTGCGCGACCATCTGACCAAACGAGCCGTGTTGCAATGAAGCCTCATAAATCATTTGTGCGTTGGCTTGTATCGATTTCACTTTCGCGTGATGGCGAATGATACGCGCATCCTCAGACTTGGCATCCCAATGCTCATCACCTAGCATCAATAGCCGTTCTATGTTGAACCCAAAGAAGACCTCTTCAAAGTTTGGCCACTTGTTGCGCACGACTTTCCAACTGATGCCACTTTGAAACACCTTCATGCTAAAGGCGGAAAGCCAACGATCGTTGGGTATCGCGGCGATTTCGTCACGAGAAAGCGGGTCAGAGAGCAGAGATTCCAACTGCGCGATGCCGCCTTTTCGCGCTGCTGCTCGCGCCTCAATGTGGGTGAATTTTTCAATCGTCATACCATGATTCCTTGTGTTTAGCGCTGGGCCAATGACGCTCAGCGATCACGATTTAATCAGCGTTAACCCGTGCGGCAGTGCGTCACCAAACACGCGTTTTGACTCCGTGTCTGACAGTTCGCTAACGTGCTCAACCAGTGTTATCCAAGCTTCAGGCAGCTTACTTTGTTTGAGTTTCGCGACGACCTCGGCGCGAAATTCGTCTGAGATGTCGATCTGGCGATCGCCGGTTTTACGGCACATCATCACGGCTGCAAAGGCCACCATGCGGTCTTGTTGCCACGGCTGGTCAAGCAAGGTGGGCAGCCATTGTTGAATCTGCTCCCGAGCAATCACATTGTGCGCACTGCCATAGAGCGGAGTACGGGAAGCAAGGCGGCCAAGCGCCCACCAGTGGGCATCGTTGAATTGGCTCTGATTGAGCGCTTTGCTTAAAAACCAGCTGGCCAGTAGCGTCTTATCTTCCACCTCTAAATGTTCCAAAGAGGCGGCCAGTCTCACCATCGACTCATACCCCATCTCTTGCGCGGTTTTGGCCGATTGCGGGTTTTTCATCGCACCGGGATGCAGGTACTTAGCAATATCGGCGAGCAGTTGCTCTTGCTGCTCTAGATTGAGTCCGCCAGCCACTCGGCGCCAGAACACCCACCAATCCGTCCAGCCTTGGTGATTTTTAAATTGAATCGCTTGCGAGTAGAGCCCCCACACTTGCTCGATCCGCCAATCATCGGTGACATCGCCAAAGCCGGGGCGTAGCGTATAGCCAGCCAAACGTAACCACTGTTTCTCGTGTGTTTCTGAGCGGCGGCGACGCTTTCTTCCTTGAGCCAAGGTGTCAAACAGCTGCCGAAGCGTGGTGAAGTCCCACTCATCGCGTTTGCCCAGTTGACGTTCAAGGGATTTACTCAAGGTGCGAATGTCCGCCTCCTCCGCACTTTTTTTATTCGCGCTGTAGAGTTTGCTGATCAGTGCTTGGCAGTGCGGTAAGTTCGGGTGCAGGCTGTGTGATTTCTGTTCTTCTTTTTGATGACGAACTTCAAATTCCACTGCCCACCGTTGCTGCTCGTCTGCGACGCTCACACACTCCATCTTCAATGTACCGACTTCGGTCAGTTGGCACGCCAGTTGAACTTCGACCCGCTCTTTTTGATTGGCGTGCAACTGTGCCCCTTGACTGTCCAGTGTCACGACATAAGGAGGCAAAGGCGAAAGCTTGTCAGGGTCAACGTCAACCATCACTCCATTTTGCAACGCTTGATCGTCGCGAATGCGATCATGGGTTGAAGTCAGAAGATTGAAGCGTACCGGCTCGCCAAGAGTCAGGGAAAAGCGACGTCCTGTGAGTCGGATTTCCTGGCCTTCCTCTGAGCCCTTGGCCAATAAGCACAGTGCATGGCCCAAACGTTGTTTGTCTGGTAAATGGAGGAAATAGGAACGTGCGACTCCGCCGCCGATCTTAAGTTGTGCACCGCGGCGCGCTTTACCAAATGCCACGGCGCCCAGCGCCACTGCCCAATCGGGGTGTGGGTTGTCCAGCAGTCGGACAGGCTCGCCTCGCCATTGGCTAAGCAGCGTCTCTAATCGTTCGCTGATAAGTTCACTGTTAAAAACACCGCCATTGAGTAGCAAGCCAACCGGGACGACCGGCGTGTTGTCTGGTGCTGTGCTGGATGTGTGCTTGAGTGCGTCAAGAGCGACACTTTGATGTTGCTGCAAGAAAGCGGCGACATGTTTACTCACTGCAGGATCGGAAACATAGGGCAGGCCGAACTCGACGACAGCGCTGCGGCGTTTGTCTGGGCCCTCGTTGATGTCACTGAGTGGAAAAAAACCTTCCAGCGCAATTTGGTGTACTTCATCTTTGCCAAGCGCCACACTTTTAGTGCCGCCAAGCAGCTTAGAGCCACTGCCTAGCATGGTGATTTTGACATCATTGGGCGCTTGGCGACTCAGCAACTGCTCTTTGGCGCTGCGCGTCTGCTGAATTAATTTGGACAGCGACGCCGCATTGAGTTTTTTACCGCTGTTTAGACGCTGCTCCGCCAAATGGGCTAGGGCGAGATCGAGGTTATCTCCGCCGAGCATCAAGTGCTCGCCCACACCAATGCGGTTTAATGTCAGCGCATGGTCGTCACTGACTTGTGCGGAGATTAAACTCAAATCCGTGGTGCCACCACCGACATCACAGACGAGAATCAAAGGTACGTTCGATAGCGCGTCGGCGGCGTTTTCTTTATGACGTGCATACCAGTCATAGCAGACCGCTTGCGGCTCTTCGAGGAGTACCACCTTGTCTAACCCTGCGAGTTCGGCGGCTTCGAGAGTCAATTTCCGCGCAGTTTCATCAAAGGAGGCCGGTACGGTGATCACCACATCTTGCGCTTCAAGCGGGTCACTCGGATGGCGGTGATTCCAAGCTTGACGTATATGATTGAGGTAACTGGCGCTGGCAATTAAGGGGGACACTTTGGTGACGTCATTGGCGCCCGCCCAAGGTAATATGTCAGAGCGGCGGTCGACGCCTTGATGAGAGAGCCAGCTTTTAGCGCTGGCCACTTGGCGACCTTCCACTTTCGCGCCAAGCTCACGCGCCCATTCGCCAATAATGACCTGATCCATATCGCCAGAGACTGGCTGATGTTCCCATGGTAACGTCAAATCGCGCTCGCCAATCTGCGCCTTCGCGGGATGATAGCGAAAAGAGGGCAGCAGCGGTTTACGCACCACCTCACCGGGACCAATCAACTGGTCTATATCGAACAGCGCCACTGGGGAGGCGTTGAGATCCGCGGTGATCTCACAATACGCCACCACAGTATTGGTGGTGCCAAGATCGATACCCACTAAATAACGAGCCGTGGTCATGTTGAAAACCTTTTCAATGTGCAGATAGGTTGAAATCAGAGTAAAAACGGCATCCAAGGGATGCCGTTATGGGATTATTCTTCGCGTACGTCAAATTCAACGTGCCATTTTTGGCCGTTATCATTGGCAATGGCTTCAAGGTACAAAGTACCGAGCTCAGTGACCCGTGAAGAGAGGGTGACGGGCACCACTTCGCCTTCTCTACGACCTTCAGAGACGGGCAGCGTGACCTGAATCTCCGGCAGCTCTTCGAGCTCATCGGGCCCCCAATGGTCAAGGTGAGTACCGGCCAGATCGTCTCGACGCACGGTAGAACCGAAGAACTGGAAGTTGACCGGCTGGCCAATGATCAAACCAAAGGCTTGGCTAGGTACATCCACGCTTGAGCCTTCTTCCATACCAAAAGGTGCCACACACAGTGCTTCCATCGGCGGTGCCATCCCTGGTATAGCTGGCATGGCACTTTCGATACCGACATAAAAGCTTGAGGCGATACCACCGCGAATACGCACGCCTTGACCACGACGCACTGCGCCATAGTAGGCTGCGCCGCTGGCAACCGCCAGATCAAGGTCGACACCGGTTAATCGCTTGGCCGCAGGGGCATTGGCCTCAGTGAGCCAATTATTGAGTGTGCTCTCAAGACGTTCAGCCAAAAGAGGCGACTTCAATACACCACCGTTGAACAGCAGCGCCGTAGGTTTGATAAAGCTGAGCGGAGCAGGGGCCATACCCGGAATACCAGCAAATGGCATGGCACTCTCTGACTCATGTTGGCCACTTTGTGCGCCTGCTTGTTTGACGAGAAAAGCCGCAATGTGACGAGTGATACCCGCATCTTGGGCGTACGGCAGACCCATTTGGGTCAATGCGCCGCGCGCACGTTGAACCGGGTGCTCATCAATCCCTACTTGCGGGAAGAAGCCATCCACCAGTGTTTGCTGCACTTCTTGCTGAGTGAGTTCTGTTTTGAGTGTCGCGCCCAATAGTTTTGAGCCTCGACTCGGCACGACAATCGGCATGCTCGCCAGATCCGCATCGTTGAGCAACGCTTCTTTCGCATCACGACAGGCGTGAGTCATGGCTTGAACTTGCCAAGGTTGCAGCTCTTTGCCTTCTTGGGCAAGTTTCATCTTTAATCGATAGGCGAGGGCCAGATCCATGTTGTCACCGCCGAGGAGGATATGCTCGCCCACCGCGATGCGGTTTAGCGCGAGGTTACCCTCTTCTTCGGTCACTTCAACCAGAGACAAATCCGTGGTACCGCCGCCAATATCGACCACCAGAACCACATCACCGACTTCGACTTCATCACGCCAAGCGTCTTGGCTGTTGTCTATCCAGTTGTAGAGCGCCGCTTGAGGCTCCTCAAGCAGTGTGAGGTGTGTGAGGCCCACATGACGCGCCGCTTCCGCCGTTAAATCGCGCGCGGCAGGGTCAAACGAGGCGGGCACCGTTAAGGTTACGTCTTGCTCTTCTAGCGGGTACTGAGGATGGCGATGATTCCACGCCGCTTTGAGGTGCTCAAGGTAGAGCTCAGTCGCACGCAAAGGCGAGACTTTCTCGACCTCTTCTGGGCTACCTGCGGGCAAAAACGCGTCGCGACGGTTTACGCCGCCGTGACAAAGCCAAGATTTGGCACTGGCCACTAAGCGAATCGGGGTTTTGGCACCGAGGTTACGAGCAATAGCACCAACCAAGGCTTTAGGTTCTGAAGACCAAGGAAGAACGCGCGCAGCAGGGTTCATCTCATGCTCATGGGGCTGATAGAGAAACGAACCCAGTTGAGTATGGGATTCTACCGTGCCCGGGGCAGTCAATTGTGGAATGGCCATCACCTCGACACGCGCGTCTTCGATGCGCGTATCAACAAACGACATGACACAGTGAGTCGTGCCTAAGTCAATACCGACACTAAAGGTCGGTGCGTTTGTTGTCTGTTCCATTACAGCTCCACCTCTGCTGGCGCAATGATCGACGCATCATAGTGATCCGCCAACTTAGGCAGCGTCATCGCGCTGGCTTTCCAGCCTTTGTGGACCAAAGTGCCATGGAACGGCGCTTGGCCGGTCACGTTGCCCGTTAGACGAACCTTTTGCGGATCAAAGCCGTCTTCCACAGTAATACGGCTCTCTTCCTCTTCTTGACGAATCGGCTCAAGCGTCACGTACTCTGTGAGTACTTTTTGCCCGCCGCTATGAATGACGCGCGCAGCAGCGCCAACTTCTTCATCAGAAAATGCACTGACGTCTTCTTTGAGGAAGTCAATTAAACGCGCTTCTTGTTGTAACAATGAAAGCAACTGCATCGCGGAATCGGTTGACGCCGTGGCCAAGGTGCTGTTCATGCCACCTGTTGAGTAGTGATTAACCTT
>NZ_JCBDGX010000119.1:0-3832 GCF_059834345.1 Vibrio sp. R11-SG3-ISO3-SZ | reverse complement strand
GCTGTAAGGTGTGCGTTCACTCAACTCACCCGCAATCATCTCTCTTTTGGTGCCAAAGCCTTTGACTTTTTTCATCGCAAAGCCCGCTTCAATCAGCCCTCTACGGACAAAACCGGCGGCAGTAAAGGTGGCGCAGTGACAGCCTTGTTTGGCGAGCCTCGCCATGCCGTCAAACAGCGTTTGATTCCACATTTCTGGGTTTTTACTCGGAGCAAATCCGTCGAGAAACCAGGTGTCGACGAAACCTTGCTCAGGGACTGGAACCAGAGGGAGGCAATCTTCAATGTCACCAAACCAGAGATCTAACGTCACGGCACCGTTATCGAGCACAATACGGTGACACTCAGGCACTGCAATCGGATAGTGCTTTTGCAGCTTTTGCGCGTAGCTGGCCAGCTCAGGCCACGCGAGGTGCGCTTTGGCCAAGTCTTCTTTGCTTAGGGGGTACTTCTCAAAACTGACAAAATGCAGCTCTCTAAGTGGCGCATCAGGATGGCGCTGTCTAAATTCATCAAACCATTGCCACAACGCAAGGAAGTTAAGCCCTGTGCCAAAACCGGTTTCTGCCACCACAAAACGGCGTTGGTCATATTCCTGCCATCTTTGCGGAAGATGATTTTGGGTCAGGAAAACATAACGGGTTTCTTCAAGACCATTAACGTTGGAGAAGTAGACGTCGTCAAATTGGTCGGAAACTGGTGTGCCAGCTTCATTCCAGCCAAGCTGGGCGTGCGAAATAGTGGTCATAGAGAGTCAGAGTTCTTTCTATTTAGACATTAAAAGTGTGAAGATTGTACGGATTTATGGGAAAGCTGACCACTTTTGCAGGGCAACTTCGTTATTATCTAGCGGAAATTTAATTTATAGGATTGTCATAATGAAACGTGTCGTAATCACCGGTATGGGTATTGTTTCGAGTATCGGTAACAACGCCGAAGAAGTGTTAGCGTCTCTAAAAGCAGGAAAATCTGGTATCACTGCCTCTGAGCAGTTTAAAGAACACGGTCTACGTTCGCAGGTTTGGGGTGATCTAAAAATCAACCCAGCAGAGCATATCGACCGTAAACAGATGCGCTTTATGGGTGATGCGGCTGCGTATGCTTACCTATCAATGGAACAAGCGATTGAAGACGCAGGCCTGACTCCAGAGTTGGTCTCTAACGATCGTACCGGTATTGTGGCAGGTTCAGGTGGCGCATCTGCGCTTAATCAAACGGTGGCGACTGACACCATGCGTGCCAAAGGCGTGAAACGTGTTGGTCCATACATGGTGCCTCGCACGATGTCATCGACAGTTTCTGCGTGTCTTGCGACACCGTTTAAAATCCGCGGCGTGAACTACTCAATGAGCTCGGCGTGTGCGACTTCTGCGCACTGTATTGGTCACGCGATGGAGCTAATTCAACTGGGTAAACAAGACATCGTTTTTGCCGGTGGTGGTGAAGAGCTCGATTGGTCTCAAACCATGATGTTTGATGCGATGGGCGCTCTGTCGACTAAGTACAACGAGACACCAGAAAAAGCGTCTCGTACCTACGATGCGGACCGTGATGGTTTCGTTATTTCTGGGGGTGGCGGTATGTTAGTCATCGAAGAGCTTGAGCACGCGCTTGCGCGCGGCGCGAAAATTTACGGCGAAATTGTTGGCTACGGCGCAACCTCTGATGGCTACGATATGGTGGCGCCATCAGGTGAAGGCGCGGTGCGTTGTATGAAGATGGCGATGCAAGCTGTCGATAGTATTGATTACGTCAACACGCACGGCACCTCTACACCGGTTGGTGATGTGAAAGAGTTGGGTGCGATTCAAGAGCTGTTTGGTCAAAACAGCCCAGCAATTTCAGCAACGAAAGCGATGACAGGTCATGCATTGGGCGCTGCAGGCGTACATGAAGCCATCTACTCAACTTTGATGCTGACTCACAACTTTATTGCCCCAAGTGTGAACATCGAAAATCTCGACGAAGCGGCTCAAGGCCTTGATATTGTGACTCAAGCGCGTGACGCTGAGTTGAACACTGTGATGTCAAACAGCTTCGGCTTTGGTGGAACGAACGCGACGTTGGTGATTAAAAAGTACCAAGCTTAATCGCTCGCGCTGGTTCGCCAGACACCCGTTTCCAGGACTGGTGGTGAAGAGTTTTACTCACCGCCGAACAGACGCAGACTCTGACCCATGGAGAGCGGGTTAGGATCCTTTTGTTCTGGATAATTGCCCGGCCATGCGCCGGGCTTTTTTACGTCAGGCGGGGCGTGCTACTCGACACCGAGCCTGCTTTTCTGCACAATCGCCCCAACGCCCTTTAATCAAAGACAGCACACCATGAAAATTCTAATCGATGAAAACATGCCTTACGCCGAAGGGCTATTTAGCCAACTGGGTGAGGTGGTGTTGAAATCAGGCCGACAAATCACTGCGCAAGACCTTATCGATGTGGATGCGCTCATGATTCGCTCCGTCACCAAAGTGAACGCAGAGCTTATCGCCAACGCCAATAAACTGAAATTTGTCGGCACCGCAACGGCGGGGATGGACCATGTCGACCAAGCATTATTGCGTGAACGAGGTATCTTCTTTACCGCCGCTCCCGGATGCAACAAAGTCGGCGTTGCTGAATATGTGGTGAGTGTGATGATGGTGCTAGCGCAGCAACACGGTTTCTCGGTGTTTGATAAAACCGTTGGCATTATTGGTGCTGGTCAGGTGGGCAGCTACTTACAAGCGTGTTTGGAGGGGATCGGCAGTCAAGTGCTCATCAACGATCCACCAAAACAAGCGCAAGGCGACGCGCGTTCGTTTACTCCGCTAGATACCTTGCTCGAGCAAGCGGATATTATTACCATCCATACGCCGATTACGAAAGAGGGCGAGTATCCTACCCATCACCTTATCGATGAAGCGGTACTCAACCGTTTACGCGGCGACCAAATCTTGATCAATGCGGCGCGGGGCCCCATCGTGGACAACAGTGCACTTAAGGCGCGGCTTGCGCGTCAAGATGGCTTTATTGCAGCACTGGACGTGTTTGAATTTGAACCTGAGGTTGATATGGAGTTGCTGCCTCTGCTAGCATTCGCGACCCCTCATGTGGCTGGATATGGGCTTGAGGGGAAAGCTCGTGGCACGACGATGATCTTTAATGCCTTTTGTGAGTTTTTAAATCAAGAGTTGAGCGCGAACGCCAGTGATCTGTTGCCGATCGCGCCGGTTCCTCGTCTTGAGCTTAATCGAGCGTGGGATGAGGCGACGCTACACACGATCACACAGCTCGTCTATGATGTGCGTAAAGATGATGCACTGTTTCGCCGAGAAATCGGTCAGCCCGGCGCCTTTGACGCCATGCGTAAAAATTACTGGGATAGACGCGAATACAGTGCCATCACGCTAGTGGGGACGGCTGATTGTCAGTTGTCACCCCTAGCCAAACTAGGTTTTCAGGTTGAGGTAAATCAATGAGCCAGCAATACAATGTTGCCATTTTGGGCGCGACAGGCGCCGTCGGTGAGACGATTTTAGACGTTTTACAAGAACGCAAATTTCCCGTGGGTGATCTCTACCTACTTGCCAGTGAGCGCAGTGAGGGCAAAAGCTACCGTTTTAATGGCAAAACGATCAAAGTAGAGAATGTTGAGAATTTTGACTGGTCTCAAGTTCATATTGCGCTGTTTTCCGCTGGGGGGGATTTGTCGGCGAAATGGGCACCCATCGCTGCAGAGGAAGGCGTTGTCGTGATCGACAATACGTCACACTTCCGCTATGAATATGACATTCCTCTTGTGGTGCCTGAGGTCAATCCAGAAGCGATTGCGGAATTTCGTAACCGCAACATCA
>NZ_JCBDGX010000118.1:0-8849 GCF_059834345.1 Vibrio sp. R11-SG3-ISO3-SZ | reverse complement strand
TTCAAGAAACTTTCTCTCAAAGCGGAGGTGCATTCTAGCGAGTTAATTTGAAGAGTCAAACACTTTTCAAATTTATTTTCTCAAGAAGCTTTTACCTCTCTTAACACTGCTGAAGCCTTGTGGCGTCTGCCGTGTCAGTGGAAGCGCATTATAGGGAGCAACAGAAATAGCGCAAGCGAAAAAAGCCTTTTTTTTATCAAAAAACGCCTGACCGACTACTTTTCGATCAGGCGCTATTTTATACCTAGTTTACGCGCACACTATCCTAAGCATATACACAAACGCCTGTGGATAACTCAACCTCTAACTGTCTGAATCAAAGAAGTATGAAATGCGTGAGCGTGGGTTTAAGTACTCTTTTACTTTATCTGGCAGCTTAGCAGGCAAAATTGCATTCACTATTTTCAGTTCTTTCTCCGCTAAATCGAGAATCGGGGCTTGAGTCCTTGGCACAGAAGGGTCGTACATCAGCACATTCGGGTAGAGAATATTGCGCGCGTTGACTGAAATGACCAAACCAACCATGTTGTTGGACAGTTGGACAACGGTACCGGGTGGGTAGACGCCCATAAACTTGATTAAAATGCCGAGGTTTTCGTTGCTATAGAGATGCTTGCAGTTTTTATAAAGGTGAGACAGCGCAACATAAGGGATCTTTTGTTCTGCTTCTATATTGCAGTGACAGAGATTGTCATACGCATTCGCCACCGACACTATTTGCGTCATCATATCTATCTCTTCTTCTTTTAACCCTTGAGGGTATCCAGAACCATCATTCAGTTCATGATGTTGAGTAATGACCGTTTTAGCACTTTCCGGAAAGCTCTCTATTTTATCGGCCAAGTCAAAACCATACTTGGTGTGCAGTTTGAGGTAGTTTTTCTCTGGCTCCGTCAAGGCCGTCTTTTTGCGGACTATTGCCGTTGGGATTTTAACTTTTCCCATATCATGGAATAGCGCAGCAAACGCCACTTCTTTTATCTTGTCTGCATTGAGCTTTTTAGCCTTGGCAATCATCATCGCGATAACCGCAACATTGAGGGAGTGAAAATAGATGTCCTCAAATTCACTCTTACCGTTCATCAGGTGCAACGTCACGTTGTCATCGCTAAGCAATTTGTCGACCACATCGCTGACTAACTCCGATGCCTCATCAATGGCTTGTTCTGGTCGGCTGCGAATTTTATTCATCACCGCTCGCATCTTTGACAACGATCGTTCGAACTCTTTTTCACACTGGATCACTCGGCGTCGATAGGCATTGAGCTTTTCTATTTGCTCTTGTTTCTGCTGCCAGAGTTTTTCTGCCTCACTATCAACGCCGGAGTGGTCATTGTCGGCCTCTTCTTCGGGTTGCGCTTTCTGCGGTGGCAGTGGTTCAACATCACTTTGCGCTGGATTGATATAGACGTGCTTAATTCCCAAGTGACGAATGAGTCGCACTTGCTCTTCGTCTTTTATCTTGAAGCTATTCAATAAGAAAGGGTGCTCATTCCATTTGAGCGGCAGTCGAATGTGCAATCCGGGTTGGAGACGATCGACGGTAATTTTGATGCTAGCCACGACGTTTATACAACTGAATCATTTTGATAACCCAATAATCTTAGATGAATTAGGTGGCGATTTCATCACAAAAAGCCACCCTACCTGACCAACTCATCAATAGACGTGAGCAACGGATTACTGACGCGACATAACACCTCAGCAGATTAGACTAGATTGCAGTGCAGCATCCAACGGATGCCAAACTGATCTTCCACTTTACCAAAGCGCGCGCCCCAAAATGTGTCGGCCAAAGGCATCATCACGCGACCTTGCGTCGCGAGCTTATCGAACAGTCTCGCTTGTAAGTCGAGATCGTCAAGCACAATGGATAAGGCGATGGTGTTTCCACTCAGCTCTTTCGCCACCACGCCATCAGAGAGCATCAATTTATTGCCCATGATGTCAATTTCTGCGTGCATAATCCAATGCGGCTCCGCCCCCTCAATGACCTGTGGTGAATCTTTGAAATATTGCACTGATGTGACGTCTGCTTCAAAACTATCACGATAAAAATGGAGCGCCTCGGCACATCTTCCAGCGAAAAAGAGATACGGTGTGATTTGATACATTGTCTGACTTCCTGTTGTTTTCTTTAAAAGATAGCTGACAATTCACTAACTCGCGGATAAAGCGAAGAAAAATTCCACCGCTCTTATCTTGCGCACAAAGCGCCGACTCGAACCACACTGCGTTAGACGAGGCCTTGTTCATTTTTAATAGGATTCCCCTATCAATAAGATAGCTACAAGCAATTTTATTTAGTCTATGGGGGATGAGAATATACTTTCCGAAAGCAAGAACTGCTCACCCAAAACATTCTGAGGAAAGTAAAGATATGATTAACACTAAGATCAAACCATTCAAAGCGACCGCATTCAAACAAGGTGAATTTGTTGAAGTCACAGAGCAAGACGTTCTGGGTAAATGGGCGGTATTCTTCTTCTACCCAGCAGACTTCACCTTCGTATGTCCAACTGAACTTGGTGACCTAGCAGACCACTACGAAGAGCTTCAAAAGCGCGGCGTAGAAGTGTACTCAGTCTCTACTGATACACACTTTACTCATAAAGCATGGCACGATAGCTCAGACACTATTGGCAAAATCAACTACTACATGCTTGGCGACCAAACTGGCAACATCACCAACAACTTCGGTGTTATGCGAGAAGGTCAAGGTCTTGCAGACCGCGCAACATTCCTGATCGACCCAGAAGGTACGATTCAAGCGATGGAAATCACTGCTGAAGGTATCGGCCGTGACGCAGAAGACCTACTTCGCAAAGTAAAAGCCGCTCAGTACGTCGCTGCTCACCCAGGCGAAGTTTGCCCAGCGAAATGGAAAGAAGGTGAAGAAACACTGGCACCATCTCTAGACCTAGTTGGCAAAATCTAATCTCACTGAGATTTTTGTTCCTCCCCTATTAGGAACCTAATTAAGAGAGCATTCTGGGTCTGATACCTGACGACCTTCTACCCGGTTTGCTCTCTTCCCAACCTGTTTTTATCCAGAGTAACCACTCTTTTGTTTATTTAAGGTAAGTACCACCATGCTAGACCAAGCGATTCAACAACAACTCAAACAATATCTCGCCAATGTAAAAGAAGAGGTTCGTCTAGTGGTTAGCCTAGATGAAAGCAAAGCCGCCAATGACATCCTCGCCTTGGCCAGTCAAATCGCTGAGATGAGCGATCTGATCAGTGTTGAACGAGATGATAATGCCAGCGCACGCAAACCTGTGATGGCTGTGACCAACCCGGCCAAAGGTACGTCATTGCGCTTTGCCGGCTTGCCAATGGGACATGAATTCACGTCTCTCGTTTTGGCGCTGCTGCACTCTGGCGGTCACCCAATCAAGCTTGAGCCTGAGGTGATTGAGCAAATCGCCGCATTAGACAAAGATCTTGACGTCGAAATTTTTATTTCACTCTCGTGTCAAAACTGTCCAGACGTGGTTCAAGCGTTCAATATGATGGCGGCGATCAACCCGAAAGTGAACGCGACCATGATTGATGGCGCACTCTTCCAAGATGAAGTGAAACAACGTGACATCATGGCCGTACCGAGTGTATTCGTTAACGGCGAGCTATTCGGTCAAGGCCGCATGTCTCTAACTGAGATTCTTAACAAAGTGGATGATGGCGCAAGCGAGAAAGCCGCGAAAGCTTTGAGCGAAAAAGACCCATACGATGTCTTGGTTGTCGGTGGTGGCCCTGGTGGTAGTGCTGCGGCTCTTTATGCGGCGCGTAAAGGGATTCGCACTGGCGTTATCGCTAAACGCTTTGGCGGTCAAGTTATGGACACCATGGCGATCGAAAACTTCATTTCAGTGAAACGTACTGAAGGTCCAAAACTGGCGACTGATCTTGCTGAGCACTTAAAAGAGTACGATGTGGACGTCGTAACAGAACAGCAAGCAGAAAAGCTGATGGGCGCAGCGCACACAGAAGATGGTCTGATTCATATCCAACTTGAGAGTGGCGCAACTCTGAAAAGTAAGAGTGTCATTCTAAGCCCAGGTGCACGCTGGCGTGAAATGAACGTTCCGGGTGAGCAAGAGTACCGCAACAAAGGCGTTGCCTACTGCCCACACTGTGACGGCCCACTGTTCAAAGGTAAGAAGACTGCCGTAATCGGTGGTGGTAACTCAGGTATTGAAGCCGCTATCGACCTTGCCGGTATTGTTGAGCACGTGACAGTGTTGGAATTTGCGGATGTCCTTCGCGCCGACCAAGTCTTGATCAACAAGGCGAACTCGATGCCAAACATCGACATTATTACCATGGCGCAAACCACAGAAGTGATGGGTGATGGGAAACGTGTCACGAGCTTGAAGTACAAAGATCGCAACACAGATGAGATCAAAGAGATTGAGCTGTCTGGTATCTTCGTGCAAATCGGCCTCGTACCGAACACAGAATGGCTGAAAGATTCAGAGGTTGCCCTGTCAAATCGTGGCGAAATCGAAGTCGGTAGCCGTGGTGAAACAAGCCTAGAAGGTGTATTTGCGGCGGGGGATGCCACAACTGTACCGTACAAACAGATCATTATTGCGATGGGAGAAGGCGCAAAAGCAAGCCTTGGCGCATTTGACTACTTGATTCGCAAACAAGGATAAATCCCCTTCTCGAACATCATTGGCACCGCGTGAAATTTTCACCTCAGAGGAAATTTATCGGGACGCAGTGATCGAACTTTGTGACGAGAAGTATAACAACAAAGGAAGCCCAAAAGACTTAGCCAGCAGCTGCCAACCTGCTGGTTTTTTTTGTCTACAATTTTTTATCAGCAAAACAGAATTTATCAGCAAAACGGCTTTTAACAGTAATACGGATTGTTGGTACAACCACTGAGCATGAGTGGTGTACATATACTCCTAACATGCACATCGTTTATTTTGCTAAGAGTAGATTGGTATGATTAAGCTAGAGCGTGAGTTGTCGTTCTCTCAAAAAACGTACATTATCGGCCTGCCTATGATGGCACTTTCGTTTATCTATTTTGCTCGCTATGGGTATGCGACGCCCGACCTGACTGCCACTCTGGTCTTGTCTGCCTTAGTCGTCATTCTCAATCGCCCCACCACTCGCTATGCCCTGCCGTACGTGCTGTACGGGTTTGTTGCTTTGCATATTCATCAAGCCTATGGCGACATCATGCTTCATTTTGAAGTCTTCATCATGTTGGCGTTGATGACGCTCTACAATAACTGGCTGATGGTATTACACGCACTGGTTGCCGCCGCTCTGCATCACGTTGTCTTCTTTTGGATGCAGTCGTCTGGCGTACCGGTATACATTTTCCCACCGAACAGCAGCTACACCTTAGTTATTGAGCATTGCCTGTATGCTATTTTCCAAGCTAGCGTATCCATGTACGCCTGTCTTGTACTGGATAAAAACCTGCAACGCTTGAAATACGTCAGCCGCACCGTCGATCATGTGGTGCAAGGTTCGACGTTCAACTTAAATGTGGAACTGCAAGAGCGGGATGAATTTTTCACTCGCTTTAACCAAATCATTCTACAGTTACAAGACACCGCCAGAATCCAACGCGAATCCGTTGCGGAGCTTTCTCATGTATCCGAGGATTTTGCGGCTAACACCACACGAATTGATCGTGAGATCTCTCGCAATAGTAACAATATTAAGCAAGTCGCGAGCGCGGTGAGCAATCTCGGTGATTCGTTCTCCCATGTCTCACAAACAACCCAAGCTTGCCATCAAAGTGCCCTGCATGCCGCCGAGCTTAGTGATGCATCGCTTTCTCAATCGGCCGAATGTCAACATCGCTTAGCCCGCATGACTGATATTGTTGACCAAACACGCAGCAACGTCAGTCAAGTCGTACAAGACGCCAACAGCATTCACCAGATTCTCGAAGCGATCACGAGCATCTCTGAGCAGACAAACTTGCTCGCTCTCAACGCTTCCATCGAAGCGGCAAGAGCCGGCGAAGCCGGGAGAGGTTTCGCCGTGGTGGCAGACGAAGTCCGCCAGCTAGCGAATCGCACCAGCGCAAGCGTTGAGGAGATTGGTGTGTCTCTAGGTCAATTAGAGAAAGCGGTCAAACTCTCCACGGGCAACATCAGTGACATGACGGAACTATCAACGCAAGTCTCTAGTGCCGTGGACAATATCATCCAATCGACCGGACAAATCTCGCACAATATCAGCCAAGTGAGTCTCCAGATGTCGCAAGTCGCCGATTCAGTCGATGAGCAACACTGCTCATTAGACCGTCTACAAAGCAGTATGTCGGAAGTGGATAACGCCAGTGCTGTGATTGCCGAGCAATCGCAGGCGCAAAGCGCCTCGATTTCAGAGCTAACCCAAGCCACTAGCAAATTGGCGAGCCTAAGCCAGCGATTCCAGCTCTCTTAATGGCCTACCGCTACTTTTTGATCCCGCTGCTGTTTGCAGCGGGTTATTTCGCGCCGACCTGGTTCAAGTTTGAACCGAAAATGGAGTTCGCCGCGGCGCCTCAAGGGCTCACATTGGTCGACTGCCCAGTGAATGATGGAAAATGCCAAGTCGATGGGTATCACGTGACGATAAAAAGCGGCCAGTTTTCACCGCTAGAGAGAACCGAGTTTGAGCTCACTTATGAGGATGAGTCTCCACTCACTGACGTACTCGTTACCTCTGATGATCAACAATTTGGCACCTTAATTGGCCAACCGACACTCGATACGAGCCACTCCTACTCCGTTCTGATCCCCTACTGCACCAATAATGCCATGCAAATTATCCTCATTGACCCCTCGCGCTCGGTTGGCTTACGCCTCTCATCGCTGTTATAACCATTGTACAAACGCATCAGGTTACCTACACTAAACTCAATACAGTGCATAATAAAAACAGTGGTTAGGAGACAAGGATGTTTAATTTCGCTCGCGCCAAAAATGACAAGATTACTCAGTTAGAAAATCAACTTAGCAGCGCTAATCAATTCAAGGAGTCGGTGAAAGAATCGGTTCCTTATATCGAATTCACACCCGATGGGCACATCCGTTTTGCCAACGCTCAGTTTCTCTCTGTTACCGGTTATAACTTGGAAGAAGTGCAAGGCAAACATCACCGCTTCCTTTGTTTCCCCGAGGACGTTGAGACATCTGAATACAAGCAACTTTGGAAAGATCTCAATCAAGGCATCCCTAAAACAGGCCGATTCATTCGCAAAAACAAGCAAGATCTCGCATTTTGGGTCGAGGCCACCTATTTTCCGGTCCGCGATCAACATGGGAAAGTCGAGTATGTCGCCAAAGTGGCCTCTGACGTGAGTGATGCTCAGCGAGAGCGTGAGCGCAATCGAGCGCTGTTAGACGCCCTGGATAAATCGTTAGCCGTCATCGACTTTGAACCCGACGGCACCATCATTACCGCCAATAAAAACTTCCTCGCGCACATGGGCTACTCATTGGCCGAAATCAAAGGTCAGCACCATCGTATGTTTTGCTTGCCCGAGTTTTATCAGTCCAACCCCAATTTTTGGGCAGAGTTGTCGACTGGTGCCATCAAAACCGGTCTGTTCCAACGGATTGATAAGCATGGGCAACGTATGTGGTTAGAAGCGACTTATAACCCGATTTTCAACCATGAAGGCAAAGTGGTTAAAATCATCAAACTTGCGAGCGATATTACCGATCGTGTCGAAAAAGCCGAGCGAGTCAAAGAAGCCGCCACCACCTCATTCGAGATAGCCCAGCAAACCGTCAACTCCGCGTGTGAAGGGAAAGAGAGCATTGCGCAGCTTCTGACCAACTCTCAAGAGATCAACCGCTCCGTCGCCGAAATGAATGAGTTGGTGACCGCCTTGAATGGTCAGTCGAAAAGCGTTGAAACCATCGTCTCGACCATCAGCGCCATTGCCGAGCAAACCAACTTGCTCGCATTGAACGCTGCAATTGAGGCGGCGAGGGCCGGAGAACAAGGCCGCGGCTTTGCCGTTGTGGCGGATGAAGTGCGTAATCTCGCAGCCAGGACCTCTGAATCTACCTCAGAGATTGCCGACGTTATCGGCGAGAACAGTAAGATCACGCAAAAACTCGATGGCAAAATCCAAGCCGTCACCGAAAAAACGTCCCACGGCGAATCTCAAACTGAGCAGATCTCACAAGTGATCGACAGAATCATCGATGACGCAGAAAAAGTATCTCGAACGGTGGAAAACCTCTCTTAATCCTCTATCGTGATACTACTAAGCGTCGTTCAAACAAAGCCTCGTTTAAACACGGGGCTTTTTTGAATATGGCGAATGCTAGAAACAACAAAGCCCCGACTTTCGTCGAGGCTTTGTTGTTTAAATATGGTACCGGTGGGCGGACTTGAACCGCCACGCCCGAAGGCAACGGATTTTGAATCAAATCTAGCGGAGCTAAATGCGTGTATAAACAATTACTTGAAGTCATTTCCACACCAGAATCCATGGTAACTTATCGGCATGAAATGCACTGTTAGATAACGCAAGCAGAACCCCATCCAACCATCGCGTTTGCCCCTAATTCGCCAAGAAACTACCATCGAACTGAAGTCCATAGATAACAACTTAGCACACTAACCTTATCTCAAAATAATCTCATACAAGACAGTTGCTTAGATAAACGTCAAAAGTACTATAACTATAGCATTGCTTAACGACCAAGACTTAATATGCTATAAACTTAGTTTCATTACCTTCAGCTCTATCAATATGTAGTATCTGTATGAATAAAATTCAACTCACAGCATCTAACTTGGTCTCTGATATCAACGCACTCAATAGAAATAATATCTATGAGTATCCAACTAAAGAAACCAAGACCAAA